>JAMOMD010000292.1 GCA_027068725.1 Thermoproteales archaeon
CACATTGAGCCACACAAGTGGGAGATGTGGAAGAAGGCTCAGGAGATCTGGCAGAGGTGGCTTGAGCATAAGATGAGGATGAAGCAGCAGAAGGAGGAGAAGAGAGAGGAGAAGGCTCAGGAGGGTCAGTCTCAGTGACGTCAAGATTTATAATCCTCGTGTCCTTCCTTGCGTGAGGCTATGTCCTCGGTCTCTCAGACACTACCCAGGCAGATACCTGGCGTAACGATACAGGAAGTACAGGGAGTGCGCGTTGTCATAGCTGTTGGTAAGAAGAAGACTGCAATTGCGAGAGCAGTCATAAGACCTGGCATTGGGAGAGTCAGGATAAACGGAGTTCCACTTGAGATATGGCCGATCGAGATGGCTAGAATGAAGATGATGGAGCCGCTGATTCTGGCGGGAGAGGACATAGTGTCCAAGGTTGACATAGATGTGAATGTTCGTGGTGGAGGAGTGATGGGTCAAGCCTCCGCGGTCAGGATGGCAATAGCTCGCGGTCTCGTTGCATATACTCAAAATCCACAGCTGCTTGAGCTCTACATGAAGTATGATCCCTCAATGATTAAGGGAGACCCAAGAAGGACTGAGCCAAAGAAGCCAGGTCTCAAACACGCTAGATCGAAGAGGCAGAAGGCGTACAGATAATCCTGTCTCCTCTCGGTACTTCTCAAGGTTCTCTTCTTCACGCTTCTTTGAAATAGTTTATTAACCCCGTTAACTCTACGTCAGCTTGCTATGGGCGATCCTAAGAAGCCAAGGAAGAAGTGGATTGAGGGCAAGCCAATGAAGCTGTGGAACAAGCAGCTGCTGATGGAGGAGCTGCAGCTTGTTGGTGAGTATGGTCTTAGAAATAAGAGGGAGCTCTGGCTTGCTAAGGCTATTCTGAAGAAGATTAAGCGTAGAGCAAGAGAGATGCTTGCCATGCCTCCTGATGTTCGTGCTAAGGTTGAGACTGAGTTTAAGCAGAAGCTGTACAGGATGGGCTTCATTCCTGATCCTGACGTTCCTCTGGACTACATTCTGGGTCTCGATGTTAGGGCTATACTGGAGCGCAGGCTCCAGACCATTGTCTACAGGAAGGGACTTGCCAGAAGCATACATGAGGCTCGTCAGCTAATTGTTCATAGGCACATTGCCATTAATGGCAGAGTCATAAATGCGCCTGGCTTCCTCGTGCCGCGCGATCTTGAGGACAAGATCTCCTATGCGCCAACTAGTCCATTCTACAAGAGGCTGATCAATGGTGAGCCAGTCTTTGGCCCAGGACAGCCTGCTCCAATACAGGTGCAGCTGGGTCTCCTGAAGGAGCAGTCTGCTCAGCCAAGTGCCTCGACGGAAAGCTCATAAAGTGCCTCTCTCGTCGTGGTGAGTAGTCATGAGTGAGGAAGTTAGACCAGGCACGGGAGGAGAGGCACAGCAGGTAGCTGAGAAGCCGGTGGAGGCGAAGGCTGAGGAGAAGCCCATACTGCAGATACAGATACCTGAGATAAAGCCAGTCCAGACAACGATAGGTGGAAAGAAGCTGAGGTGGGGAATAGCACACATCTACAGTAGCTACAACAACACGATAATCATAATCACTGACCTCACAGGAGCCGAGACCGCAGCAAGAGTCAGCGGCGGAATGGTAGTCAAGGCAGACAGAGACAAGCCAAGCCCATACGCAGCAATGATGGCAGCCTACAAGGCAGCACAGATAGCAATGGCAAGAGGAATAAACGCAGTACACATCAAAGTAAGAGCACCAGGAGGATACGGACCCAAAACACCAGGACCAGGAGCCGCAGCCGCAATAAGAGCACTAGCAAGAGCAGGACTAGTAATAGGAAGAATAGAAGACGTAACCCCCATCCCACATGACATTATACGGCCACCAGGAGGAAGACGCGGTAGGAGAGTATAACGTATCACATTCAGGAGTATTACATTCACTATTTCACAGAGGATCCCTGAACAAGACCATTTCTTCTTAGTAGTTCCTCAATATACTCTTTCTGCATGTTAAGTTCGTCAACACGCGATAGTATAACTCTCTTAATTTGGTCTGTCGCGTCAGGAGGTATAAGTTCCCCCGTTAGTAAACCAAGTATGTGCATAATGTAGGCTAGCTCTAGCTTGCCTCTCTTTACTTCGACCATCGCTGACTTAGGAACTTGTCTCGCAGATATGCCATTCCTTCTAAGAATCTCGGAGACTCTGTTAGCAATTTCCATTAATCTTACTTCACTACTCTTTCCTTTCACAAATTTAATATATAATTTCACTTCCCTAGTTTTGCCGGATCTAACTATCTTAAGCTCCGAATTATATGATACATCAACTTTCTCTAAGTATTCGTGAACTTCGGCCAAGGCCTTTATAGCTGTTTCTATATCAACAATAGCACGTGTTATCATGTTAGTAGTAGGTTTTTCGGAAAGGTGTTTTATTCTAAGAGCTCTCTGATAATGCATTAACTTTCTCGCTAGTTCAGATCTTGTACTAGGCGGAAGCCAAATGCTATAGCATAGTCTTCGTTGTCTAAATCCATTTAACAGAATCAAACCTTCGTTCTCTAGCATTTTTATTAACGATAGAACAATGACTCCTTTTACAGTGTAGGGAGCAAACGATACTGAGACTCCGTAGGTGTCTTCTTTCATTTTCTCGACAACACCGTCACCGTCAATAACACCTGCAAGAGCTAGCACCTTGTTCTCAACTAGATGCTTTATATTTTCTGAATTTTCCTTTGCTACCAGCTCTACCTCTTCGAATCTTATGTTGCCATTTTCGTATAAATTTTTCAGAATTTTGTTTATGCTACTTATGGTATTCGCATTCTCTATATTGATTCCTTTCTTGTGCAAGTACTTTATGATTTCTGTTTTTGTACGTTTGAATATTTTTCGTATGTTTTGTATTATTTGGTCTGTTTCTGGTATGTATTTTCCATATATTTTGTGTATTATGTAGTTGTTATGTGTTGCTACTATGTGTGGCTTGTTTGTTTTGTTGTCTGGTGTTGTGATGTGTATTTTTACTATGCCTAGTGCTTTGGTTACTATTGTCAGGAGTTCGGGTCTTGTTGTTCCGTACTGTAGTGTGTCGACGTTGTGGTCTACGATTATGCTTGTTATTCCGTCTGTTATTGTTAGCCAGGTTATGTAGTCTTTCTTTTCCTGTAGTTTTCTTCTCAGTGTATCTAGGTCATGTGGAAGCTTTATGTAGAGGTCGTGGTACTTTTCCTGTAGTTTCTCTAGTGCTGTCTTGCTGTCTCTATGCTTCTCGAGTAGTTTCTGGTACTCTTCATTGATCTTGTTGAGAAGGTCAGTGTAGAATTCGTGTAGCTTTTCTTCAGGTACTTCACATATCTTAACACTGCCCTCTAGCTCGTGCAGAGCCTCCTCTATCCTTTTTCTGACACGTGGAGGCATGTCGCTAGTGTATAAATTAGTCAGGAGTCCCAGCCTGTGGAGAATAGCTGCGAGCCTCTCCTTGCCTTTCCTGACTATTACAAACGTGTCTCTTGGCCTGACGTGTGCTCCATACCCAAGCCTACGCAGCTCCTCTGCTAACGTGAGGGCGATGCTGCGTGCAGTCTCTCTACTCGAGGCGGCGTATATCCTGAGCTCGAAGCTCAAGCCATTCCTAGCTCTCTGCCTAGCCCACCTACAGGTAAAAGATGCGCCACACCTTTGGGCAAGATCATTAAGCAGCTGCGAAATTCTCAATAAGTCACTGTTTGCCGTCTCGAGATCTCTACAGTACAGATCTACGAGATACTCATTCATGCAATCTCGAGAGAACAGAAGCTATATAGGACAGTTTCACACAACCCCCCTGAAGGATAGGTAACTAATCCTGAATTCCCCCTCTACTTCTGTGGTCTGTAAAGCGAGATGCTTAGACCAGCATAGTCAACCTGTGTGATTACTGCTACCCACTCTGGCTTACTTATCTCCTCCAGAAAGTCGCTGAGCTTATGTGGCGATGGAGCTATAACGTTATGTGCCATGACTATCGACCCAGGTCTAAGCCTCGGCTTAAGAAGTCTCAGATAGAGACCATAGTTCTCCTTCTTAGCGTCAAGAAACACGACATCTATAACGTGTGGAAGCTTGTCAAGAGAATCCTCGAGCCGGGACGGTATAAGCTCAACATAGTCCATAAGACCAGCCTCAGCCAATGCTCGTGCTGCCTCCTTAACACATTCCTGACAGGGATCAAACGAGTACAGTCTCCCTCGATTAAGCTCCCTCAACGCTCTAGCAAGCCAGAGCGTTGAGAAGCCATACCCAGTCCCAACCTCAACAACCACAAGTGACCTATCAGTAGCTGCTCCCAAGGCCAGCACCATCATGTACAGCATACGTCCCGCAGACCACGATACTGGACTACGCCCAGCCTCTACTGACCTTACATAGACCCTCCTAGCAACATCCTCAAACTTCACGTCAGCCATATCGAAGTCCACCTCTCTCAGATAGAGCGCACCCTACGATCACGCGAGACCACAATGTCCGCAAAAAGACTCTCAAACTCTCTGAAACTACTACACGCACTATCCCTGTAATAGATAGGGCTTCTCGTACGTAAAAGATACCTAGCAGGCACGTACCCCGCACCACCTACCCTACGCACATGCTTAAGCGACAGGTACCCTCTAGTAGAGCTTACGACCTTCATACTAAACAGAAAAATATCAAAAGAATCTTTAGAATTACACCACTAAGCAACACTACAGTAGAAGGCCCTAAAATCCTAGACAAGTTCCATCAAATGAGCCTTCTAGTAAGCACAGAATGATGAACGTGTTTAGTCCTGATCACTGATGACGCTTCCCGCTTCTGAACACTCAGTACACACATTACTAGGCAAACAATTATCCTACATATTGATATTACCACGAACAGAATTCTCTAAACATGACTTTGAAAATTTTAGATTAATACGAGGCAAATCCTAAGAAAGTAGTATTTTCTTCACATTTCCCGAATTTTCGTATTACTATTTCCCTCGAATTCTTAGATGGCACATCTCCCATGAATTTAAATGTTACTTCGATGCAAATCTACGTTCTACTCCTTCAATCTTTTCACTTCCCATTTTCGAAGCTGATACTAGAAACCTAGTCTGCGATAAATAAGGATCCTAGCCAGAAATAAAATAGGTCAATGACAAGTGTTTTTAGAAGAAAAATATTGATTTAATTTTAATTAATTCTCGTTAGTTACCAGGTTTGTCCTCCTCCTTGTGTTTGTAGGTTTTTGTATACTCTTGCCCATGCGTATGCGTGTACTGTCTGGAATGGTCCTTGGAATACTGCATATCCATTTACTTGTCCATACACGTTGTTTGGTCCATACGTTACCCAACTTGTGAATGATTTAACAGTCCATCCAAGTACTGTATTTGCCCATGCTTCTGAATTATCAAGAACATTATACACCTCCTTACCAACAATCACATAGTAGTAACCACCAACCTTAAGCTCCCATAGTACAATACCAAATATGTCCTTACCTTCAAGAGTATAGTAATACTCTACGACACAGACAGTATCGCCCGTAACTGTTTTAATTGGTTTGCTTTTTCTAACATATTCAAGGTAGACAATCTTGTAAAGCTTCTCTTTACTATCACCAACATTCCTATTAACAATCTTCTCATGAATAACCTTTATACTAGCCTTATCAAATACTATAGGCTCAATATTCAACACCTTACCACTACCATACACTACGTAGTATAGTCTTGATTTACCATTTTGTAAAACCTCAACAAGTAGTCCAAGTTTATTACTAGCAAAGTCAACATGAAGAATCTTTACACTACCAACACCTAAAGCCTTTGCAATAAGTCTAGTATTAACATTAAGTGGCTTTATGTTTAGAATCTCCTTCTTCTCAACAATACTAGTGTAATATTTCGAGAACGAACCAGCATAAACAATAGCAATAGCAACAATTGCAATAGCTATTGCACATATTGCAACTATTCTACTCCACTTCCCTAGTCTTAGACTAGGCATTGCGTGATGTTATTGAAAGTTTAAATTTTAAACCTTCCTGTGTGGTAAAGTTATAAACATTGCCATGTGGTAAATGTGCATGTTAGTATAAATGAGAATCAAATGAAACATATTTGAAACACATTTCAACTCTGCAAATCTGAGATCAGGAATTTTCCAGACCATGAACAAACCTGTACATTAGTGTTCGTGTTTGTTTTCTTTTGAGGGGGACCCCACTCGAAAGAAGACAAAAATAGGTGTTAATGTACGAAAGTGTTGAGCTGAATGTAATGGATCGTAGAATACTGCTAAGTCTTAGATAGGGCCGCCCGTATGTGAGGAGGGCAGAGCAACCTACTCACATACAAGCACAAGGGAAGCTCGTTAAGACCTCTGGTGAACATACGGGCGGCCCAAGGGAAGAGTAGGTAGGAACATCAGGATGTACGTTAAGTTGCCTAGCTTAGATTCTGGACCTTCTTCTCAACGCTGATTTTCCTTGTTTTTGTTACCAAGAATTTCCTGATCCTTAAAGCAGCTTGCGCAAGCTGCTTAGAACAGTTTGAAGCAGTTTCAAACTACTTCAAACTGTCTCAAGCAATCTAAAGCCGTCTTAAGCCAACTCAAGCAATCTAGCCTAGTCTAGACCAGGAACTAGACAGTCCAAGAACTGCACCTAGAATATACTCTAGGGGCTCCTCTCCCGACTTCTCCCACACTTCAGCTCCTGGTCCATACCAGCTCTCCAGATCTCTACGTTAGTCTCGATCCCCCGACCCCACTCCAGGACCAACATGCAGAAGCGAGAATAGTTTGAAACATGAGTATGTATTCTTCTGAGGAATTGAGAAGTTGAAACATGTTTCAACTATGTTTCAATTGATTCACATTTGCACTAACATTCACACTTATCACACAGCAAAATTTATAACTTTACCACATCGAGGGGTTTAAGTTCTAAATTTTCAGTAATATCATGTGATGCTTGGGGTTGCTGGGTCGAAGTGGTTTAGAAGATTGTTAGTTGTTGTATGTGTTGTGGCTGTATTAGCAATTGCTGCAACTTTCATATTAAGCCACAGTGTAGAATCTACAGGATCTAAACAACGTATAGATACTACGACTTCAGATAAACTACTTCTTAATAGGCCACCTGTTGTGCCTTATTGGTATGTTGTGAGGCATTTGGTTTTTCCTGATGTGAGGTCTGCGAATTATGTATTGAAGAGACTTGGTATTAGTATTAGGATACCGAAAGTGGATGGATTTAAGGTAGTTTTTGTAGATGTTGCACTTAGTAAAGATGGTAATAGAGTAATTAGCTATGAGATCGTCTATGTTCCAGAAGCATATTATGAAAAGTTCAAGAATATTGCAAAGAAGTATGCTAATATAGATATTGCTGAGTTTAGTAGAGAGTTAATGAGAACTAGCTCATTAGCTAAACTTGAAGACCTAGAGTACAGGTACTGGAGACTATTCTACGACTCAAGTTGGAAATGTACATATGCCCCAGATTACATTACAAGAAATAGAGATAGGATTCCCATAATATCTGTCGAAGTAGATTACTACGAATCAA
>JAMOMD010000293.1 GCA_027068725.1 Thermoproteales archaeon
ATCACTACCATACCACAACACTGACCTCATAATGAGCATGATCAAGAGCGTCGAGATCAAGTCTGACAAGCCACAGATCATAGTCTTCGCATGTGTCAACGACGCATATGCAGCACTCGACATAGCGCTGAGACAGGGCAAGACCCTGCCACCTGAGGTAGAGCTAGTCATACCTGTACCATGTATCGGCAGCGTCAACATGAGATGGATTGCCGATACATTATCACTAGGCATCGATGGAATACTCCTAATGGGATGCAAGAGCGGTGAAGCAACAGCAACACAGCAGTGCCACTTCATAAGAGGACCAGACCTAGAGAGAGTCAGAATCGAGAACCTGAGAGACACACTACAGAAGATGATGATCGAGCCAGAGAGAGTCAAGCTAGTCGAGATAACACTAGAGGACTACAACAAGGTCGTTGACGTGATCAAGGAGTTCGTCGAGCAGATAAAGAAGATGGGTCTGAACCCAATGAAGCAGTTCGCAGGAGGCGGAGGAATGGAGTACGGCTTCGGCTACACGTTCTAAAAATAGGCACTACTACACAATTCTGCACGTGCGTAATCTAGCATAAACACCGCAACACTTTGTTAATATTCCTCATACTAATTCCTAACTAATATCCATTTTATTTTCGTATTATTGTTCAAGCCTATGTGTTACTAAGAAGAGTCTTCTGTAATATGCTTGTGTCACTTTCGAACTTCCTGCACATTGTCAGCTGTTAATGTTTTAATAATGTTTTACATGGATGGAATCCATGGCGTCCCTTAATTATGTTCCTGCACTAGCAAAGCTGAGCTACGCATACTACGTCAATCCTGCCTACGTGCTGTGTGGAGGATTTATCGTATCAGCATTTGCTGCAATCATACTGATACTGGGCATATGGAGAATGTACAGGTACGTTAAGCCATCACTAGGCGAGGTTAGGGCAAACCTGATAAAGGCATTCTTCTACACGATAATCGACGAGTTCATAATACACAGAAACCTAGGTCGATGTAAGCCTGAGTGGGGTAGATGGATACTGCACCAGATGGTCCTATGGGGCATGGTCATACTAGTTGCATGCACCGGATATGACGCAATTGCAGAGCACGAAGAAATGCTCGCATGTGGCGCTGTTGCTGGCCCCGTGCCTGCTCCTCTATGGTTCTTGAAGGCTCTTGGTCTTTCTCAGACTTCTCTCAATGGTCTTTACGCATGCGCCGTAGTCATGCACCCACTGTATGACCCAGTCAAGGTATTCTACAACGTAGGTGCAGCACTACTACTAGTCGGCACGATCGGTCTACTAGTCAGAAGATTCACCAACAGGTATGCTAGAGAGTGCGTTATCGAGTACGACTGGTACCTCCTAATCCTGCTAACAATAGTCGCAGTTACGGGAGTACTTGCAGAAGCTCTGAGACTCATAGCAGTGCACGTATTCTATATGTATGGTACACCAGCAGCAGGTCTGGCAGCTGCATTACCAATATTCTATGCAGGTCTA
>JAMOMD010000294.1 GCA_027068725.1 Thermoproteales archaeon
AGAGAACTTGTCCAGTTTCGAATCAAGAGAACCCACGTTCTTAAAAAGACCACAAAAATTGACGAACTTTCGTTATTAATAACAGGATTGCGAAAATATAGTAAAGGACTTAGAACAATTGTAAGTAGTTTAAAAAGGTGTTTTGGTGCGGGGGGTGGGATTTGAACCCACGCAGGCCTTCGCCAGCGGATCTTAAGTCCTTAGGGGTCGGGGCTTTTTGCCCCGACTGCCCCCTTTGACCAGGCTCGGGCACCCCCGCGATCTTCGTTGCTTTGTCTTAAGTTGGGGGTTTAAATTCGTCACGCTTAAGCCTAGGTGTAGGTGTCTTGTAGTGGCAAATCGTCGAAAGTCGCGTTATCCGTCTAACTACGATATAATGAGAGCAATAAGAGTAGCTATTGGGTTATGTGAAGATCCCCTAGAATTTCCTGAGTACGTCAGGAAGATTCTTCAAGAATGGGGTTTCTCAACGCAGCTTGTTAGTGATAGAAGAGTGTGGAGACTTTATGAGGAAATGGTTAGGAGAAGGTTCATTCCTGATAGTCTTGGCGTGATGTTAGGCTAGCTGTACGAGTACGTAGACTAGGATTGATGCTACGAGGATAAGTATCATCATTTCAATTGTTAGTCCAAGGATCTTGCCATTTTCGTTCATGTGCTGATGTCGTGGAAGTGCTATGCTGTCTCGTACCTGTATTGAGACCCTCCTCTTTACAATAGCGTAAGCACAGGCAAGGGTTAGTAGTGCTGCTGCTAGTGCAGCTTCGAGAATGTGATCTGGAACAACGCCCATTAGAGTTAACATTCCAACCACGCAGAGCAGGGACAATAGACAGCCAATTGCAATTCCCAGCTTACGGTCATCTACGTCCATGTGCTTAGTTAACTGTCGAATAGGTAAAATATAACTGTTATGTCTCTGAAACTGTTGCTCTATTTTATAAAGTCAGCAAGGGGATTACTAATCATCCATCATTCCCAGCCATAACTCATCATCCCTATACTACGTCGTCGAGTATACTAGCAGTCCAATTCTTTATATTGTTTCGCCTAGCTTAGTCTCTCAGTGATGAGTTTCCCTCATCCTGAAATAAGTGATGATATTCGGGGTTCTGATAAGTGTTTTAATAGCAAAATTACACGCCTTCTCTAAATATTAGTTCTCTCATCTTTCTACCAACTTCCTCTATAGGATGTCTACTAATTTCCTCAAGCAGTTTCTTCAGTGTTGGACAGCCCTTCTCATACTCCTCTATCCACTCCTTAGCAAACTCTCCACTTATAACACGCTGAGCAGCCTTCCTGATGTTCTCTTTCACATGTTCATCAATTACTTTTGGACCTACTGTCAGTCCTCCATATTTTGCAGTTTCACTCACGATCTGCAACATTCCTGTTAGTCCTCCTCTCCATATTAGATCGACGATCAGCTTAAGCTCGTGCAGAACTTCGAAGTAGCAGACCTCTGGCTGATAGCCAAGCTCTACGAGTACTTCAAAT
>JAMOMD010000295.1 GCA_027068725.1 Thermoproteales archaeon
GTACTCAACGAGCCTAAGCTATGGTACAGAGAGGTCAGCCTAGAAGGCAGAGAGTATACTAAGGACATAATCGCAGTATACAGAAGAACATTCGAGTACATGAACAAGATCCTAGAAGAGTTTGAACAGGAAGATCACGTACTCTACAATCTCGAACAAGCACCAGCTGAGTCAAGCAGCTACAGATTCGCTAGACTAGACTGGGAGATGTATCCAGAATTCAGAGAATACATACCACGCGGAAAAGACCCATACTCAGATAAAGAGGAAGTATTCTACACAAGCCAGAACACGCCACCATACACAACATATAGATTAGAGACGCAGATCCTGATAGAGTCCGAAACTCAGCCACTATTTACAGGAGGAGTAATGAAGCACATATTCGTGCACAGGCCAGTCGAGCCAGAGAATGTGAAGAAGCTCATGCTAGGAATAGCCGAGTACTCAAACATCGTATACTACAGCTATGCACCAACACAGAGCATATGCCTAGACTGTGGCTACAGGACAACAGCCCTAATATGGGAGTGTCCCAAGTGCGGAAGCAAGAATGTTGAACAGTGGAGTAGAATAGTCGGATATTACAGACCCGTCAGATACTGGAATGCCGGAAGAAGAGCAGAATTCTATAGAAGAGTTGACTTACTTTCACACACCTAACCTATTATCATCTAGACCTTATGATTTCTAGCGCCTGAATTACCCTCTTCACTATCTCGAGATCTTTGACAAGCCTCTCATATGTCGCTTCATCTATTTCTCCTCTTGACTTAGCATCCTCAAGCTCTTTTAACAAGGCTTCAACCTTCTCTAAGCTAAGCCCAACAGTATCTATTGACCTAATCCAGTGCTCTTTTATAGAATTCTCAATTTCTTCATACCTGCTCTTCAACTCGTCATATAGTGTACTTATTCTAGAGAGTATCTCGTTAAGAGATGACAGTCCTGCATTAAATGTCTCTTCATCAATTATATCAAGTTCACGCTTTATCCTAAGCTCTTCAATTAAATGTTTTGTAAGTTCAAGCTCATTTTTCAGCTCTTCAATCTTTGCATATATTAGAGCGTTATCAATATCCCACTTCTTCTTAAGCTCCATCACGGCTCTCCTATACTCATCCCAGAGAGCGTTAACCCTATCTAGAAGTCTCTTATACTCTTCATACTTCTTGTTAACGTACTCCAGTATAGACTCTATGTATGATTCTAGTTTACTAATCGCCATTACTCACCACCTACGAGACTCTCTATCTCACGCTTAAGCTTCTCGTAAATTTCCTGAGAAATCTTTCCTTCTCTAAGCAACTCGTCAAGACGAGCAAGAACAAGCCTCATCTTACTAACTTCAAGTGTTGGAGTTATTGCTAACAATCTCTTGACGTGAGTCGAAATTCCACTCGTAACCTCACTATATCTTCTGCTAAGTTCTTCGTACTCTCTCTTTAACTTACTTAGTCTATTCTCTATCTCGTCACGTAGCTTAATGTACTGCTCTTCATCGAGTAAACCTACAGATCTTCTATAATCAAGTTCTTTGAGATCTGTCTCATACATTATTATAGCCCTCTTCAGAAGTTCTAAATGATGTTCGATTAATATTCTATCTCTTGAAAATGATAGTCTAGTATCATTAACACTTCTTTCATAAGTACTCCACTTATCATTTAGATCCTGAACCTTGTTTTCGTACTCTGATATTATTCTTCGTAAATCATCTATAATAAGTTCCTCATATTCTTTAGGCATGACAGTCTCTGCTGGTTTCGCCTCAACAGAAGGAGCTGCTGGGGCAGGTGCAGTTACAGTAGTCTCAGCTGTCGCTTCTGCTGGTTTTTGCTCAGCTTTCTCCACAGCTTTTGCTGCAGCTGCTCTATGCCTGATATATATCGGACAGGTGTAGTAGTCTAGTAGACAACTCCAAGCATACGGGTTTACTGGTCTTCCTGTATACTCACAGATGTAGGTATCTCCCTGTCTCTTCAATGCGGGACATACAGCACCAGAGCGGGATGACATTACTATCACCAAATGTTCAGGACGTGCTTATATTGACTTCACTTAACATACCTGTAGCTTTTGAATAGTCATCTACAGTACCAAGATCAAGAAAAGTACCATTTACCGATTTCACAATGACATTCCTAGCCTTATCTACAAGAATATTTACAAATACATTCATATCAAGATACTTAGTGCACCTACATAAATCGTGCAAAGTTCTTAAAAGATGTCTCTTAACATAGTATATACCTGTGACGATATTTAACGTAGGCTTCTCAACCCATTTAATAAATTTCTCCCCAACACTCTCAATAACACCATACTTAATGCGTAGAGGAGACGTAATAATACAAAGATCAAAATCAGACCTACATATCAGCTCATTCGTGATATCTAGAAGATTCTTCACAAATACATCATCTATAAATACATCACCATTAACTATAAGCAAGTCGTCATTAACATTATTCACAATGTCGCATAGCTGTCCCGCAGTTCCTCTCAAGGTGTTTGATATTACTATGTTAACTTTTTGATTTTTCTCAAATATCTTATGCAGATACTCTGCAAAAGGTATAGCGATGTATCCCAGGACTATGTGTACTCTATCGAATATTCCTGAGCTAAGAAATTTATCAAGAAGATTCAATACGTTAGATATTCTATCTGTGAGAGGGACAAGAGGTTTCGGCGTTATACACGTTACCGGGAACAGTCTCTTTCCAACACCTGCAGCAAGTATAGCTAGCTCTGGCAATCGTGTTCACCTAACTATTACAGATAATCTTCGAGACCTATCTTCTTCAACTTTGAGCGAACCTTCTCAACCTCCTTCTCAAACTTCTTAGCCTCCTTGATTATGTCAAACTCGCTTGGCGTTTCTCTCTCAGGTCCATGGCGTAGACACTTGCCCTCTGGTGTGAGTGCATGTGCTGCACATGATGCAAATTGGCACTTGGCGCCTATGCAAGCATCGTTAGTCAGTGAGCATATTATCATGACTTTGTCTCCTCTTCGCACGATTCTAAGACACTTCTTGAGACAGCGAAACTCGGGACACTTTGGTCCCTCACAATCCTTCAAACCGCTTGACATATTGTTACACGCTTGATTTAGCACGCTACACGGAGATATTTAAACATTCGTTCAAGACTTTCGAAAACACAGCATAGGCTTCTATAAAACCCTGAGTCCTCAGGTAATTAGCAACATATTCTGGACTTGGGATAGATGAAGCACCTGGAAGTGTACACTTCACAGCACTGAAAAACGATGCAACACGCCCAGCAGTCTCTGGATCTACTTGAAGCTTTCTCAGCAAAGTATAGACTCCTGCATATACATCACCAGCACCTGTCGTGTCCACAGCCTTGACAGGAATCGTAGGCACCTCTATCCTGACCCCATCAGCAAGTATCACGCTTCCTCTCTCGCCTAACGTTACAACAATCTCGCAGTCACATCCTACAGCGTCCAGAAGCTTGCTAAGCCCCTTCTCGAGATCTTTCTCTCCAGTAAGTTCAACAAGCTCAGGATAGTTCATGAACACGAACTTGACACATCTCTGAACAAGCCTCCTGAAGTACTCAAGTCCTCTTCGTGCAATCTGAGTTCGCATACCAAGAGACACAGTTACATGACGGGCACAGGAAGACAGAACTTCCAGACACTTCTCCACGTGCTCAGCTTCCGAAAACACCACATGCACGTGCTCTACATGCTCTCTCTCAAGTACTTCAGGATCAGGTGGAGAAAACAGCCTATTCGCACCTTCGTGAGCTATCATGTATTTAACACCACGAGAATCAACAAGACACACAACTATACCCGTGGTGCCACTGACCTTCCTAACATATCTTACATCAACTCCACATTTAACAAGATAGTCAAGTGCGTACTCAGCAAGAACATCCTGTCCACAAGATGCGAACAGCAGAGCCTTAGCACCTAACTTAGCTATCGTGATAGCGTAGTTTACTGCTGCTCCCCCCACACTTACGTAGGCCTGTCTCGCACTCTCTCGAGAATCAGGATCTGGAATCTTGTCCACCTGCAGATAAATATCTACATTAAGATGACCCATAGATGCGAAGACTATGGTCTTGTACACGCATATCGGTAGGAATTAACATTAATCAAGATTATTTACCCATAGCCCATGAGACTAACAGAGGAACAGTACAGAAGACTCCTCGAGCTCAGGAATAAATTAAGAAAAAAGATAGAAAAACTAAGAAAAACACTTAGAGAATACGAGGAGCTTCTTCGAGCAATAGACTCAATAATAAGATCAACATCTATAACGACAGCACAGGAAATTTATGAAGAATCTGCACCAGCTAGAGAATTAGAGAGAAAGTGTCTCGAAGTTAAGGAGGCTGAGGATCATTACGAGATATATCTTAAGTTTCAATTGAAAAAAGATGATTGGAGATACAAGAAATATCTCAGAGATAGAGTCTTAGATAAATTCAAAGCTGAGGACAGGGCAAGAGTTAGGGATGGTGAACTAGATGAAGAGCATGCATTTGACTATGAAGTTGTTACAAGAGAAGATGGCACTATCGAATGTATAAAAGTTTGGAATTGTGATACTGCTAGGCTTAATAGAATAATTGAAGCTGTTCAGCATATATGTCAGAAAGTTATTGAGAAAGAGTAGTGCAAACTCTTGTCTAGTTCTTATGCTTGAGATTCTACAATCTTTATCTTTCTCTGTCTCAGGTACATTTCGTAAATTTCTTTTACTGTTGTTGCTTGTTCTGGCTTCTTGTCAAATCTATATCTTCCTGTAAATCTTGGGAATCTTATTGCTAGTCCAAAGCCTGGCTTAACCATGTTCATTGCACATGTGTGAAGTGGACTAAGCGTTATCTCAGCACCAACTATCTCTAGAACTATTGCAGGTACAAACCATACGTCTGCCTCCATTTTGCTGACGACTCTCGGATGTTTGTGAGGTATCTTATATGGCTCAAGTATCTGTGGTAGTTTTGCTAGATCTTCATCGGTGAATCCACTTCCTACCTTACATACTGTGTAGAACATGTCTGTGTCAGGATCGTATGCCGCCATCAGGAGTGCTCCATACGTACCTGCTCTCTTTCCACGTCCGTAGAATGCTCCAACAACCACAAGGTCAAGCGTGTCAGTTAGCTCGCTCCTGTAGTCACGCTTGTACTTTATCCATAACCATCCACGTGCACCCATCTCGTAGATCGAGTCGGGCTTAATCGACTTACATACCAGGCCCTCACACTCGTTCGATATTGCTTCATGGAAGAACTTCTCGAGTTCTTCAACATCGTCAAGTATTCTCCATGTGGCTATCTCAACGTGCTCAGTTGGCTCAACAATCTCTATGAGTTTTCTTCTACGATCAATTAGAGGAAGCATTGTCAGATCCTGACCGTCGACATATATTGCTTCAAACAGGAAGACCTTGACCGGGTACTCTTTCATAGCTTCAGCAATGTTGTGCTTTCTCCTCCTATGCATGAGCTCTTGAAATGGCTTAAACTCTCCTGTTTCAGGATCGTATGCTACGATCTCTCCTTCTATTATGAACTCCTTAGCCTTGACAGCCTCCTCGATGTACTTAACAACGTCAGGATATGCGTGAGTTATGTCCTCTAGTCTTCTGCTAAATATCTTGATCTTGCCGTCTCTAGTCCTGTGAATCTGTGCTCTCTCACCATCGTACTTGTATTCGCATAGTGCTACACCACCTAGCTTAGACAGTATCTCACTTGCTGAGCTTAATCGCTCAGCAAGCATGGGCTGAACAGGAATTCCTGGCGTAATCTTGATCTCTTGAAGTGCTTGTGGCCCTTTTGTAGCAAGAAGCTTAGCAATGTGGCCAAGGTCAGGATAGACGTGATATGCGCGTTCCAGGACTTCTCTCTTTACCTTAAACACTGTTGAGAGAGCGTCAAGTATTGTCATGTCTGCAACTCCAAGTCTAAGTCTACCAACGACAAATCTCGCAATGTACTTAGCTTCCTCAGGCTTGGCATCTGAGAATAGTGATGCCAGAAGCTTGACCTTAGTATCTTGTGCGCCTTCTCCAGTTGCCTTAGCTATCTGCATCAGAGTATCGTATACTCTGCCCATCGTCAGCTCACGCTGAGGACTACCACTACCTGATGCTCCAAGGAACGAGAGTATGGTTGCTTGCTGGCTCTTCTGCTGCTTCATCTGCAGTACCTTCTTAGCAACTTCACCAAGATCGCCGGACTTCTTGTAGAGCTCCTCAATCTGCTTCACTGGAATGCCAGTAGCGTAGGAGAGAGCACGCATTGTGAGCTTCTCGCCAACGCCAAGCTCAACTCCCTCCCAGCTTGGTCTCAGATCTCCAAGAATGAAATATATGACCTTGTCAATAACATCAGGTGGACACTTCTTAATCAGCATTGCCAAAAGCTTAGCCATAGTAGTTCTCTGCGTTGTTGCCTCAATCGCCTCTAGTATCTTCACAACTTCACTAAACTTAATGTCCTTAGCATTCTGCACGTTCTGCTGCGACATATCTCACATAAGTTAAGTCAAAGAGAGATAAAAAGGACTTAACCAGAGCCACCAATCATAAGCTCCAGATAAGTCCTTGGCTCCACAAGATCTCTAGACAGACCTAGACTATTCTCGGCAAAGGACAATATCTCAGACACACACTTATCGACAAGATCTCTACTATCAGTAACAGTCTCTATTTCAACAAATTTTCCAAGATTCTCAACATCGTCAAGAACTATTGTAAAATTCTCGTACGTGTAGACCAGTCTTCTCTTTCTAATCTCTGCAACCTTTCTAAAACCAAGCCTCTCAAACAGTAATAGAAGCTTCTCCGGATCCTGAATCTCTACATTTATCTCTTCTCTAGTCTTTCCCTCACCTCCAAGTCTAGGACCCTTATATGTCAGTACAGCACTTCTCTCACCATTTTTTGAGACAACTCTTATTCTAAGTGCTTCATCAGTTTCTGCAAAGTTTCTACATGGATGAGCTAAATAACTATCAATCTCAAAAACTTCCTCTAAGAACTTTGCACCAATGCTTGCGAGCTTGTTCCTAATTTCATTATATAGCTCCTGCGTGAGTCTAAACTTGACCTCTACTTCGAACATCTTCACTGCTGTAAGTAGAGAGGACTAGTAAGGCTTATTCTACAGGTTGAGGAACCTGAACTTCCTCTAACTTATCAATAACCTGAGCCGCCTTACGCGGATTTATCTCTCCTTCAAGCACAAGCTTAGCAACACATAGCGCAACTACGTACAGGGCAATTCTCCTGGGGTCAAGAGAAGAGGACGAGAATATTAGATATGCATAATCTGCAGGATAGTCTGACACTTCTATGCAGCACTGTGTCTCTCTGTATATCTGAGCAAGCTTATCCAAATTAGCAAGTTCAGGAAATGCTCTCTCGAGTAGCTCAGCTAAACTACATACAGGTATCATAGAGGTTACGCAGGGCGGATTGTAGAAGTCTAGCAACAGCACTATGACAGGCTTGTCCTGCCT
>JAMOMD010000296.1 GCA_027068725.1 Thermoproteales archaeon
GACCGAAAAGAGTTTCTCTTGTACATCAACTATCACTAGTACAGAGTTTTCAGGACTTGCAAGCATTGTCGTGCACCGCTGATGCTGTAGTACTCTTCTAGTTCTCTGCACGTTTCTTAACGATTCTACATTATAATTTATCTAAGTGCAGAAAAATGTGATTTTAACAACTAGTAAAGTTTAGAAGTATTACCTTGAACAGCTGTTCTATGTCTGAGTCTGCATTACCATTTCACGAGAAGATAATACCACCAAGCTGGCGAGACAAGGTAGTTCCAGTAGAAGAGTTCAAGCGTCTTCGCGAGGAGTCGCTGAAGAATATTGAGGAGTTCTGGGCTAAGATTGCTGAGCAGCTTCCATGGTTCAAGAAGTGGGAGAAGGTTCTCGATGCCTCGAATCCACCATTCTACAAGTGGTTTGTTGGAGGAGAAATTAACATGAGCTACCTGTGCCTAGACTGGCAGCTGCAGCAGGGCAGGAAGAACAAGGTCGCCCTAATATGGGAGGGCGAGCCTGTTGACGAGAAGGGCGAGCCTAAGGAAGTCAGGAAGCTCACGTACTACGAGCTGTGGAGAGAGGTCAATAGAGCTGCCTACATGCTGAAGCACAAGCTTGGTGTGAAGAAGGGAGATGTGATAACGTTCTACTGCCCAATGATTCCTGAGCTTGCCATACTGCTTCTTGCGACCGTCAGAATAGGTGCGGCACACAGCGTGGTCTTCAGTGGATTTAGTGCACAGGCGCTGGCAGAGAGAATACGCGATGCCGAGGCTCGAATCGTTGTAACAGCAGATGGAATGTACAGGAGAGGAAAGATACTGAGGCTAAAGGACGTTGTTGATGAGGCAATTAAGCAGTGTCCAAGTGTTGAGAAGGTCATAGTCATCAGGAGAATAGGTCTGCAGGATATCAACATGGTGCAGGGAAGAGACTACTTCTATGATGAGCTAATGGCAGATGTTCCAAAGAACGTGTACGTTGAGCCTGAGAGAATGAAGAGTGAGGACATGCTGTTCATACTCTATACTTCAGGTACAACAGGAAAGCCAAAGGGAATTGTCCACGATGTTGGTGGATACGCAGTTGGTCTCTACGCAACAATGAAGTGGATCTTTGACCTCAAGGAGGATGACATATTCTTCAACACTGCAGACATTGGATGGATAACAGGACACTCGTACAACCTGTATGGGCCACTGATGGTTGGAGCCACGTTCATATGGTACGAGGGTGCTCCTGACTATCCAGCACCTGATAGATGGTGGTCAATTATTGAGAGATATGGAGTCACGGTCTTCTACACATCGCCCACAGCCATCAGAATGTTCATGAGGTATGGAGAGGACTGGGTCAAGAAGCACGACTTATCAACGCTCAGGATAGTGCACACAGTTGGAGAGCCAATTAACCCAGAGGCATGGAGATGGTACTTCAAGAACCTGTGCAATGAGGACTGTGCAGCATCATCCACCTGGTGGATGACTGAGACAGG
>JAMOMD010000297.1 GCA_027068725.1 Thermoproteales archaeon
ATACTACCCGGCTTCTATACTAACCCCCGCGGAGGTCAGGGGCCTCGATAAAATCTCCATTATCGAGAACTTAAGCCATTGCGTAGACTTTTGGGTAGTCAGTTGTTAAGGCCTTCATCACTGTTTTCAGCAAGGATGTCCGTCATCACTTTGTTTTTCGAGAATTGTTGTTTGGCTCAGGTCGCGGTAATTTCATCAGTGCTCAGCTGGGCAAGTCTTCGTCATCGCCTGTTGTTCTCTATGTGTTGTCCTAAATTTAGGTTTGTTTGTGTGGAGTTAGGAAAGGCTTTAATATTGGTGGGTAGTGCGTGCAGTTGGGACATAGGGCCCGTAGTCTAGCGGTAGGATGCCCGCCTCACATCCCGTCCCGCGGATTGTGTGGGAGAGGAGGCGCGGGTGATCCCGGGTTCGAATCCCGGCGGGCCCACCAGCAACATTTTATTTTAAAGGAGATCATTCTGAGCCTCAGGTCTGGGCATTGTAGGAGAGTACCTGATCTGCAATTGAGGCTAGGGCTATTCCTGAGAGCATACTGCTAAGTGCTAGGTTTATTGTACCTTCATTAAACATGAGCTCTGTTAATGTGTATAGTACCTGAGCAATCGTTAGTGGAAGCCTTATGCTCTCTGTGGCATTTACTTTTCTTAACTTCTCTATTTCTTTAATAGTTATATTGCCTGTCTTTATGCTGAATTTACTTACATTAAAGTTTAGTCTTAGTATAAGTGTGGCATATTGTCTATTAACGTTTTCTAACGAGACATTCAGATACAGTATTACTCCAGTTCTATGTTCCACACATACAACCCCTCTCACGGTATATAAGTCTAGACCTAGCAGCCTTAGCATAAGTGGTATGAACTTACTATAGAGCACTATTTTACTAGCATTTTCTCCAATAGTTGACATATTGTTCATCTCAGCAAGCATTATTAAGATAGTGAGAACTTTTTCAGATGACAAGATTTTAGCAAGGTCAATCCTAGCTCTGATACGGTAGCAGTATGTCTCGTGACCAGCAATCTCTTCAGCTCCTACAAATTTTGCTTCTCTAGCAATATCACGCAGTATCTCAAGTGATAGTTTTGTAAGTGCATGAACATATTGTTTGAAGTAGTTTACAAAGCTTATACTAGTGTTAGGAGACGTGAGCTTACTTTCAACACAGGTCAAGTTTCCTAGGTAGAATATCTCCTCCTTAGGTCTAATAACGGTGACATTGCGAAACATTAGGCATATTCTAAGCTTTTCATTTCTCAGCGCTGTATCAATAAATTCTAAAGAATTATTCAGGTACATACGCTGTTTATACTCTTTAGCTTCGGAGCTTCTTGTCGTGTAATATCTGAGATCTAGTATTAGGTTCATTTGTGGCACTAGCACATACATGTATGATTCTTCTCTCGAAGGTACTCTACCAACAGCATACTCTACGGTACCTGTCTCGTTAATGTAGATGCATATTCTTGTGGGAGTTTCATTATTATTAT
>JAMOMD010000298.1 GCA_027068725.1 Thermoproteales archaeon
CCCTATCTCTACAACTTTCAGGATTCCTCCTCTCTTATGTTCAAGAATTTTTGTATTGAGAATAGTTTCAAGTCCTTTAATTGTTAGATATGTGTCTTCTGATGGCTTGTAGACTTTTTCGCATGGGTCTGTCATTAGACTAGTGTCTGTAGTCTTATCATTGTGTAGACTATTATCGATGGTATCAGTAGTGTTATTACTGTTATCAGGAACGTGTTTTCAAACGTTTTTCCTGTGTAGTATGATAGCTGTGTTGTTGTGCTAACTGTTGCAAATGTTGCTAGTGTTAGTTTTATTGTTTCTTCGAGTATTAGTTTGTAGTTTGCTGATATTACTAATGTCTTTATTAGCTGTTCTATAGGTAGGTAGAGTAGTGTTATGCAGAGACATGTGCAGAGCATTGTGACTACTGGCAGTATTCCTGATTTGTGGCGCAGTAGTATCCAGTATGTACATAGCATGTATATTGATAGTGCAAGTATTGATACTGTGGTTGCATATACTCTAAGACTTGGATTTGCTAAACGTAGTGGAAATAGTGCGATAAGTCCATTACCGCTGTTTAATAGAAGCACGATTCCAAATACTGCAAGTACTAGTAGAAGCAGTGTGCCAACAGGTCCTGACAAGGCTATGTACATTGATATTGTTCTCAGAGATATTGCATCGAGAAAGCGAAGCATATTTCCACTCTCGTTTGCTTTATTAAGCACGTCCTGATCGAGTGATAGTAGTCTCGATAGTACATCTTCTCCCTTCTGTTCTATGCATATGATAGAGTCATTTACTGATACGAGACCTTCACGTCTCAGAAGCTCTGCCTCGTACATGAGCATTGCATAGTCTAAGTTGACTCTTCTCGCCAGGTCTGGAATAGGCAGACACTTGTCACGTCGCAGCGCACTCAATATTCGCAGTCTCCTGCTACTGGACAGAGCTAGGTATATGCTAGATAGCGAATTTGTCATCTTTACTCAGGTACATGGCGTACAAAGGATATTTAAAGTAATGAGCCTAACCTCAACATAGTGCCAAGCCTCGACTCTCTGAAAGAGAATCTGTACTCATTCATTGCAAAGAACGAACATGTTGACTTACACAAACTTCTAAAATGGGCTGAAGAGCACGGCACAGGTAAGCTAGGCCTATTTCTTCTTCTAAAAATGCTTGAAAAAGAAAAGAGAATAACAGTAAGTGAACTAAAAGAAAATATTGCAAGTATAAAACTAAAAGATGGAGAACTCAAAATAGAAATACCAAGAGCTGTCGAGGCTGCTCACGTACAGGTACATAAAACAACTGCAAAGAGAAAAGTTGCAACACTTGAAACAATACTAGGACTAGAATCTACGAAGAAGCAGACTACCAAGAAGGTCACTAAGACAACGTCAAAGACAGTCACTATCGAGAAGGTAGTGCAGAAGCAACCGCAGCAGTCGATAGTTCAAGAAGAGAAACCTGAGACTAGGATAGAAACTGAGACTAAGTCGCAGCTGCAGGCACCTGTTCAGGAAGTACAGCAGGTAGTGACAACACAAGAGATACAAAAGCAGACACAGCAGACAGTCTTGGGAACTGTCTCACAGCAGATTGAGCAAAAACCTGAAGTTTCACAGCCTATTCAGCAGCCTACCCCTGTTCCGTCGGAACATGTTCCTGAACTTAAAGAAATTGTTAGAGAAGTTATAGAAGAGTCTCGTGGTCTTCCAGTAGATGAGAGTAGGCTTGAGCAAGTAGTTACGTCTATTCTAGCTTATCTCTCTCGTTACTGGAGTGTTGGTGAACTTAGGCTAAGGCTAGATATATCTAAGATGCTTAGTCAGAAGCTTGGTATAGATCAGGAAGTTCTATTTGAGGTAGTTGGTAGAATTCTGAAAGTTTTGAAGAGATTTGATATTGTTGAGATTGTTGAGCCAGGAGTTGTTAATTTACTTAGAAGAGATGTTTGTAAAGAATTTAGGATTAAGCTTTCAGAAGTCCTAGGCTTTTAGCTCTCTCAACTGGAACGTATATTTCTGTTCTGTGTCCCTTAGATACGAGGTATAGTACTCCCTGATCTCTTAGTGCTCTTAGGATGTGGAGTGCTGTGCTCATCTTGAGGCCGTACTTGCTGGCAATTATGTATGGTGTGACGCAGTCCATCTTCATTACATCTCTCTTAATCTCCTCGAATAGCTTCTCGTCAACTAGCAGGACCTTGGTCTGCTTTCTCTCTTCAGCAGCCTTCTGCTTCTCCTTCTGCTCCTTCTCCTTTTCCATTCTCTTTACGAGCTGGGATAATGTTGGCTTCTTTTTGCCGCCCATGGATATCCGTGTGAGTGTGCTAGCAGGGAGTTTTTAACCTTATTAATGAGGAGTGTCGATCTAGAAATATCAGGACGGTAGCTTCTACTGAGTCGCGCGTAAGGCTTTTTAAAGTTTTATAAGCCTTCGATAAGAGAGCTCCATGGGTAAGCCTACTTATAGAATTGAGAATGTTGTAGCGACAGTTAACCTTGGCGTTGAGCTTGATCTTGAGAAACTTGCCGAGAGATTACCAGCAGCAGAGTACAACCCAGACCAGTTCCCTGGACTCATTCTGAGACTCCAGAGACCGAAGGTTTCCGCTCTCATCTTCAGGACAGGCAAGATGGTGTGCACAGGAGCCAAGAGTGAGGAGGAGCTTAAGCGTGCAGTCAAGACAATTGTCAAGATACTGAGCGATCATGGCGTCAAGATAACTAAGCCACCTGAGATACAGATACAGAACATCGTAGCTTCAGGAAACCTAAAGGCAGAGGTCGACATCGAGAAGGCTGCGCTACTCCTAGAGAACGCAATGTACGAGCCAGAGCAGTTCCCTGGACTCATATACAGAATGGACAACCCCAAAGTTGTACTACTGATATTCAGCTCAGGCAAGATCGTGTGCACTGGTGCTAAGAAGGAGTCTCAGGTACAGGAAGCAATAAACAAGATCTACCAGATCCTGAAGGAGATCGGAGCCCTATACGAGGAGGCTAGAGAGGAGAGAAAGGTCACCGAAGAAGCTGTACCAGCTGAGGAGGAGACCGAGGAGATCGAGGAATAGAGGGATACTAATGGTTCTTCAAGTAATAAAACTAGGCCTAATCGCGGACCCATTTAAGCTCACAGATACAATAGTTAGAAAACTCAGAGGAGTCAAGATCTTTCTGAAAATACCAATCTCCGGAAAACAGATAGATAAAGCAATCAAGATAGCACGCTACCTCGAAGTTGACGGAATACTACTTCCATTAAGTAGTCTCATTAAGTCTAACATAATTCAAAAAATATCCGAGATAGGAAACTTCAGACTCGTACTTAAGATAGATGTCAAAAAAGTAACAAACGAACTAAAGCTATACATAAACACGATAACACAAATACATGAAATAATACCACTAATAGAAGTTGGAAAAACTCTAAACACATTATCACTGCTTGAGCTTCCAAAAATAACAACAATAATAATAGACTACAGAGCACTACAGACAAATCAGGAATATGTAACAGCAAGAAAGATTCTGAACAAGGTAATATACCTGCGAGACTATGTACTATCCCTAGTAAGATCTCGCAACGTGACAATAGGCAGTATTGTTACAAAAATGCCCTATCAATCATTTGAGATAGTTAGAGAGCTTGTTCAACTCTCAACACTGTTCATTGTTACGAAGGTTGAGGATGCTCTAGTACTTCAGAGCATACTTGAAAAGTTTACAACATCACAATTCTATGATTACATAACGAAAATGTTTGTTCCAGAAGAGGCAAATATAGAAGTAACAATAGAGTAAACCTGAGCCCATTCCTGATGGATAACTAAATAATCGTGTCCATTACGTACTTGTCTTTTAAGTCTACTAGACTACGTCATTAATGTGAACAACACGAAGACTAAAGGCGTCCGTGTAGAGCGCGAGCTTGCTAACAAGTTTTGGCAACTTGGTTTTGCCGTCGTAAGATCAGGTTCCTCAGGAGGAGGTGTTCGAAAAAGGTTTGCACCAGACTTAGTAGTGATGAGAAATGGAAAGATTGCTGTTCTAGAAGTCAAGTACAGGAGTAAAGACAGTAGAGTTCAGCTAGATATAGACAGAATATACAAGTTGAGAGAATTTGCAAATCGTGCTGGTGCAAAAGCATACATTGCTGTAAAATTTAGTAATGAACAGTGGAGATTTGTAAGTATTGAACAGATTACACAGCTTCTAGAAAATGGCAATAACGGTAATAGTAAGTATATTTACCTCACTAGAGAATACGTGACTAAGAATGGCCTAACTTTAAGAGAATTTGTAGAGAGGGAGTTCTTTACAAATAATGATATAATCAATTATCTACGCGACAAACTTTCTCAATGATTCTGGAGTATTAAATACAAGTGCTGCAGCACCTACTAGGACGACATTATCGCCAAATTTTGTTAATCTAAATTCTGGTATTCTGAATCCTCTCATGAGATATTGTCCAAGATATTTTCTGAATTCCATTATTAGATCATAGTTGTTTAGAGCTATGCTTCCGCCAAATATTACAAGCTCAGGATTGTATAAGTGTATTGCACTTGCTATTCCACGTGCGTTAAATATGCATATTTTCTCAAAAATTTCTCTACAAAATGGGTCTCCTTCTCTTAGAAGGTTAAAGAAGTGTACTGTTATGTCTCTAGGATCTTTGCATGATTTTACTATGTCTGGGAGTTTTGTGTTTTCAATATTTTTCTTTTTGTTTAGTTCTCTTTGGATAAGTTTTGGTATTCCCATACCTGAGCAGTATGCTTCCCAGTGACCTATGCCTCCGCATCCACATGTTAGTGCATCTTCGCTTGTGTCAACTATGACGTGTCCAATCTCGTGTGCGTTACCGTCAGCACCTAGGAGTAGCGTGTCGTTAACTACTGCTCCTCCTCCTATCCCTGTGCTCATGGTTATGTACAGAACGTTGCTATGGTCTCTCCCATGTCCGTACGTTACTTCTCCCCATACTGCAGCTACACAGTCATTTGCTAGATAGACAGGTAGTCTAGTCTTATCCTGAAGATAGTCCCTGAGTGGGTACTCCTGATCTGGCTTAGGCAGGTTCGGACTCTTCACAATAACACCTCTCCTAAGGTCGAGTGGTCCTATGGAGCCTATGCCAATACCTTCAAGTTCTGCAAAACTCATACCTCGTCCTGATAGTAGTCTCTCGCCTAGCTGAAGTATAGCCTCAGCAATTGCTGTAGGCTCCTCAGATCTCAGAACTATGTCTGGTGTGCGATCCTCAACAACATCAAGAATCGTGCCATCGCTTCGTGCAATAGCTACTCTAAGTCTTGTTGCACCAATATCAACACAGAGACAGTACTTTCTCTGCATTATGTTACAACATGTTGTATAGATACTTTATACGTGCCATCACTAGTCGACAATATAACGTAGGCACCTGCTGAGCTACTGCATCTAAACACCACTACTATAGACGCATCAGGACTAACATAAATTCCATCTTCACGTACTACCGACCCCTTCTCCTGAAGTATCTTATATAAGACACAGCTCAAGTATCTTCCATCAATATCTGCTACTTTTATACCATAGACATGTAGTGTTGATAGACCTATGTTACTAATCTTAACAAAGACAAGAGTACCAACTTCCTGAGCTGATACTTGAGGTCTTGGACATAGAAACATTTTGATATAGTATGGAAATACTACAGCAAAAATACAGACAACAACTACTGCACAGATTAGAGACCATACAACATAATCCATGTTATCATCACCAGTTATATGATGACGGATTGTATGATCCTATATCAAGACATACCACTTCGTGACCACAGTTACTTATCGAATTTACAGGAACTTTTGGAACCCAGACATATCTACCGTATAGTTTAGTACGTTCAACAATTGTTATAGCTTCATTCATTGAGAGAGGTTTCCTAACGTTTTCATTCTTCTTACTAGTCTCCTGATTTTTCTTAGAATTTTGTTTCTCTAACTCTTCCTCTAGTAACTTGTACGGATTTTCACTAGAGCCTGGACTATGATATACGTATCTCTTGGGAGGCGTATAGTGATGAGCTATGGCTGGGTGAAGAGGGACAGGTCCTGGCGTTGTGCTTCTAGGCTTATTATGTGTCTGCTTCTTTACTGCTGGAGCAGAGTAGAGTAGTATAGGTTTTTCAACTGGCACAAGTTCGCAGAGCGATGTATCAGGAAGACATACCCATAAACTACTACCATTCTCAGACAATGTGTATGATTCGTGACTCCTGAGTAGTTTATTGACTCTAGTAATCTTGCCATTAGTTATTACGTACTTCACAAGTACTGGAAAAGGCCCATCATTCTCAACATAGATGCTTCCATCTAGATTCCAGGCATGCACATGCACATTTGATAGTAGCACAGCCTTCTGTCCTGTATTGTACATCTCGATAGCTAGAACTCCAACACATGCAGCAAGAGCACAGACTAGTGCCACAGTTATAACTAGAGATACGGATTCTGAGATCATTGTCTCACCTATGTATTAGATATAGCTTGCCGTTCCTGCACATTATGAGAACATTATCAATATGAACTTTCTGACCATATTTAACACGTATCTTCTCACCATTCTTAAGTAGTATACTACACTCGCCCTTCTTAGAATTACATGACACATTCTTTATCGATGCAAGAAACTTATCATAATCCTCCGCATAGGTTAGACTATAGTGCATTTCCTGTTTAGAAGCCTTGTATATTAGATATGTTGATGCTATACCTACAGCTATAGCAAACATCGATGATATTATTAAGATCATTGTCAGAGCACTACTTAGATCTCCCCGAGACATAGAACAGTCACAGGTACTTTATTTAAAATATCGTAGTTCAAGGGTGCACAAATATACTAAGGATAATAACGTAAGCAGAAGCTCGACGGCTCATGAATATATCACTACGTAGATTAATTAACATGGTATTGTTCACGCTTCTAGCACCAATAATAAGCTATGAAGAGGCTGCACGTGAGATAGCACTAGGTAATAAGAAGGAAGATAAGATCTTTCTAAAATGTGTAGTAACAAACAGACGTATTAAAGGTCCAGAATGGGAGCTTGTTGAAGCTGCAAGAAGCTACGAATACTCAGGACTTGAACATGGAGTATATTTTGAGTATCTCTTTCTAAAACTATCAATGTTCATAGAAAACCTGAAGAAGAGACTTAGTGAGTATCATGTTGCTGTACTAACAATGACCATAGGCTTAACTTTACTCTCCCTGATATTAATAGTACTCACAGGTAGCACAGTTTCACTACTTATAGTATGCTTATCCTGTATTCTCGTCCTATTTCTAATACATGTACTTCAGGTAAGAATACTAGAGTACAGATACAGCAAGCCCATGCTTGTAGGCTTCACAACAGCTATGTCAGCATTATTTCTGTCAGCTCTTGTATTTCATATAAATGATATGTCGATGCTCTGTGAAGTTTCTATTATATCGTTCTCAGTGCCATTTCTT
>JAMOMD010000299.1 GCA_027068725.1 Thermoproteales archaeon
GACTTGATAAGATACTATGTATGTCTCGCATCCTACCTATATAGACAAGGACAGTACTACGATAGTGGAAGAGCATTAGGAAGAGCAATACATTACATACAAGATAGTGTAATACCTCACACGGAAGAGCACGAAAAAGTAGAGAACGATATTGAGAAGTGTCTAAAACAGAAAATTTGTAGTAAAGACATTGTAAGGATAATAGAGGAAGCGTACAATAAGACGTTTAAAATATTGAAGTCATTCTATGAAATAGTGAGTACTGAACTGACGGATGAGCAGATTAAGTTGTTTAGAAGTAAAATAAGAAGAATAAAATTGCTCAAAGCTGCATTATGCATAGTTCCATTACTTATAATATTCTTGATATCGCTGGCGTTAAACATATTTTTCATATTTTTACTATACTTAATCCTAGCAGAGCCACAGATCGTTATGGCAGTTATCTCGTGGACTCCGAAGACTTACTGGGAGGCCTTCAGGTTAGGTATACTTAGGCTGAAGCTGAAGAACTACAGAACCGTCATGTGAGCGCTAGTCTAAGTTAGGTAGAGCTAGGCTTCTGTCGAAAGTGTTGGTAAAGTTTCTTCACTACAGGTAACAATAGTCTAGTCCAAGACTCGTCACGTACCCACACATAGAACCTGCACTTATTCTCAGCTAAGAAGCATCTAAGCTCAATCACGCGACCAGCACGCTCAGAGAGTATCTCGTACAGGTCAGGATACATCTCAGAAAGTACATGCAGCCTAGACAGCTCCTTACTTCTAATATCTCTATCATACACAACAATGTGCAGAACAACTTGAACAAAACCTGGCGTTAACCTGATAATCCACACATCAAATACCTTACTATCGATCTCTAGACTAAGCCTGAGGTCAACATCACCCGAAAAGAACTGAGCAAGCCTCTTCACATATCGCGAAATTGCTGCTCTTGGTATCCTCAATTTACCAACTATGGTTAGTAAAGGTAGTGAAGTACGTTTTTAGCTTTTTACTAGACGTGATAAGTTAAGTATTGCTATGTTTAACATCAGCATAGTGTGTAAGGCAATTCTTAACGCCAGAAACATTTCTCTACTGCTTTGTCTTGAAATAACTTAGCAAGGTCTCTACATCAAGAACTTCAAAGGAGCAATACTCGGTTTGTAGTCGTTCCTCGATTATGTTCTTACACGAGTTGAATAGTGTTACATGTATACCTGATGCAACATTAGTATGTTTGTCTGTTTTAAGACTATTCTCAAGCTCGTTTTTAAGCTTAAACATTCTTCTAAACTAAGATATTGATTTTCTTCAAGAATTCAGATCTGTATGCGAAAACCAGCTATAATGAGGGAATTTCGAATGCGCTGAAAGAAGTCTCTCAATCCTGACGCATTATCATAATAGAGTTGTCTTAATTTTCTTGTCAAAATAAGAAATCTAACGTTTAGACAACTTCGTAAATTCTCTAGCAATTCTAGAAGAGCCCTTCTAACAC
>JAMOMD010000300.1 GCA_027068725.1 Thermoproteales archaeon
TAGCGCCTTGTCAGGAATTGTGGCTATCTCTCCTGAAGGTCGGGTACATCCGTGCCAGTTCATGAACAATGTATCGATAGGAAACGTCTACGAGAAGCCACTTGACGAGGTTCTGCACGTAGCAAGACAGGGAAAAATAGCATTACCACGATGCGAGAATTGTCGTTACGTAGAGTACTGTAGAGGATGCGCTATCAGATTATCGTACTCGGGAAAGATGCGTGATCCAGCCTGTGCATTATATGCACTGTACCTAGCTGTGAGCAAGGGAAAGATCAGACTTGAACAGTGGAAAATTAAGATCCTGCAGAACTGGGCGAGTACTCTATATCGTGAGGCATTGTAGGAAGAAGATTTTTCACACTATACAGAACCTGATAGTCGAAACCACTCAACTTCTCTCTCAAAAACCTTACAACGACATCTCTTGACACTGCATGAAGCATGAGATAAAGTCCTTCTCCAAACTTTTCAGAACCATCTACGAACTCCCTATACACAATATGTGTTGGCTCTCTTAAGCTCAGTACTTTCTCAATATTAGTACTCTTGACAATTATCATAGCATTTATTCTAAAACCAATCTTTTCCTGATTCAGAACAGCATAAAAGTCTCTCAATACTCTGCACTCGACAAGCTTACTTACCTCGTTAATGAGCAGCTCAGGATCAACACCATGCCTTTCCGCGATCTTACCTAGGGGATCCTCTACTAGTGGAATATCAACAAGTTCTCGAAGAATATCAATCGAAAGCTTAGTAACATCATCAAGCTTAGGCACATTGTCAGGTTCTCGAAGTATCTTAGCTTCTGAGATTCCTTTGTATAAGTTAAATCTAACATCAAGACGGTAAGTCTTGACTGACCTCAGTATAACATAGTTCTGAACTTTGTATTTTCCTACCAGGTCTCTAACTATCCTAATGATATCATCTATCGACTTCCTTTTTATCACAAACCATATGTTGTACCTATGTTCTCTAAGAAAGTTATGCGATACTCCTCCTAGACTGTTAATATGACTTACAATACTATCAACCTCAGTCTCAGGTACTTGAAGACCTACGAGCGCTGCTTCTAGTCCTCTAGAACGATAATTTAGTACAGCTCCGACTCTTCTTATAATCCCCTGCTCTTTAAGCTCTCTAACTAACTTAAGAAGATCTTCCACATTTATACCAAGTCTCTCTGACAAGACACTAAACAAGTTTCTGCATATTGGCATGTTGTACTGCATCTGCATTAGTAGCTCAATCATCGAGAACATTGACCCACGAGTCTCAGGACTGTCCTATATATACTGCCCATGTCCGCGTTCTCCGCAACAATAACATTCGCAAGACCTAGACCATGACATGCATTAGCACACTCTGGACCTGGGACAATTATCGTCTTGTCTCTAATCTTCTCAACACCGACATGTTTGACAAATGTTTGAACTATGAGTGATGACATGAACACTATATTTGCAGTCCCGTCCAGAATGC
>JAMOMD010000301.1 GCA_027068725.1 Thermoproteales archaeon
GCCAGGACCTTGAGAGAATGCTATTGCATCAACGTCCTTCATAGTCATCCTAGCCTGACTCAGTGCTTTCTCTAGCACACGAGGAGCAACAGTAACGTGATGTTCCGCGGCTTCTCTAGGATGTATTCCCCATCCTGCAGGAGGAGTGTACGTATCATTAACATTAGCATATATTGTACCCTCGTCAGATGCAATTCCAACACCGAACGTGTGTGCAGTAGATTCAATGCCTAGCACAATAACCATACACGATAATCGGTATTCTCAACTTACTTAAACTTTCACATATAGCTTTATCGAAATCATTTACCACATATACACTGACTATGTGCGTACCCTTACAGAATATTACAATACTATTTTCAAAGTATGTACAGTACGTCAACAAGTAATCTCTTATAGAATATGGTAACTCAAAAACAATGTTTATTGCACCTGGCTTAGACCAAAATATTGGAGAGAAGTAATACATCTTCGGCACCCTAACAAGAACACCATTAGAAAGCTCATAAGTAATGAATATGGACTCAACATGAATTGCCTCAACACTACAACCTAACGCCCTACATATTTCCGACACTATCCTCTCTATAATGTTCTTACGAACAGCTTGTTCTATATGGCTTATTGCAAGACCATTTAGAAAACCATTGAAGTACACATACCTAACATATTTAATATCCTTCAGAAAATCTTGCACTCTTCTTCTATGAAAAAGCTGAAATTGGTCTATACTGCCAGTAGACATGCTATACATTGCTGCAAGTACTCTTAGACCATATGGTCTTGCTAGAAACTCCTCTATCTCCCTTATAATTTCATCATCTGTAGGTAAGTGAAATCGACTTGAGAGTATGTTATGAAGTATCCTTACGAGATCTTTAGTCCAAGAATACTCGATACAGGTATACAGTTTATCGCACATGTAGATTAGGTATTTCTGCAGTGTTGTAACGACGTAATGTTCAACATTTATGTTTTCTAAGACTTCGGAACATCTTATGTAATCGCTAACTCCATATACACTAAATCTGCCCGTTCTAACAACATAGTCTGTTGCATATGCTAGTATTTTTAGTTCGTTTATTGATGCGTTTGATAAAATTAGTGCTGCTAATTCTTTTACCGTGTCGAAGTACTTTTTCACTAATTTCTCTATGTCCTCTTTGTTATATCTCTGAAATCGCTCATCGCATATTCTAACGTATTCTGTGAAATCGTTAATGATAACTCCATGATCTCTGAGAGAGTCAAGATCGACCTTGAGTATGTACTGGATATCGTATCTTGTAAAGCCAGATAACCATAGTGCTAGTGCGGCTAAGTTATGAAACCCTCTCTTTACTAGTCGATGAACTACCTTTGCTATTCCATTCGACACAGACGCGTGATTTCAGAGGACACTCTAAGCAATTTTCGTTACTACAGAACATTCTGTCGATAACATAGCTCACTGTCTGCACCCATGCGCTCAATCTCCCAAGCATGTTATATGATAGACCAGTTAAGCATCTACGTGCAAGTGGACAAGTCTCACACGTGTACCTCATACAGTACGCTTTCTGAGGCTGTCTAATCTCAATATCTGAGAATATTCCTAACTTCTTTACGAATCTCATGTAGTGAATATCTGTTGGTGCAAGGCATGTCGTGATTCCTGAAAATATGAGAAAAGCATCAACTACCTTTGGACCAGCGTATCTTATCGATAATAATGACTTTCTCAACTCCCAGAAGTTATCACTTAAGTTAATAGACAATATTTGTGGAAATACTTCGGCAAGCTGTCTAAGCTGGTAACTATTTCCAACGCTTCTAATATCGTTAGATGTTAGTTTTCTAAAGTCTGGATCTTTCGAGCAGAGAGACTTTACCCATCTAATGACGTTTGTATAATAATCGGTATTTCGAGAAAGGTATGTTGATACAAATATTATGATGTAGTCAGGTTTAGAGATTGCAATTCTTATTAATCGTGCAGACTCTACGAGCTTCTCTATAACATCTCTGTACCTGCGACTCACGTCGTTAACATACTTGCAAGGATCGTACCATAAGCCAGTAATCTGGTAAACGTAATCTTCTGGCACTTGCTCATTATGCTCAATTATTACACTATTATTATGCTGATACATCACGAGACCTCTATACACGCCACATACTTTTCTGTAGAATTTGTTATTAACAACGTCAAACATTGTTAAAATGAAGCTTGGATACATCGTTAGATTAAGCGAGTAGTCTCGCGCACCTACTACCAGCCTCATCTGCTTTAGAGTACGTTAGAGAATGTACACAATATTTTGCTAATTTGTGCCTACTATATCATGAACTGAGGTATATTGTCAGGTGTGTATGCTATTCTTGGCTTCAAGGCGTTTCTCTTTAGTAGTTCAACAACATGAGGATACAGGATCACGTATTCGGGATCTATGTTTTCTGCAAGTGCGGGATGTATGTTTCTTAGCATATCTAGGAAGTTCTCAATCTCGTCATCGGTAGAGAAGCTTAGCATTACCGCAGGGTATACCTGCTCTCCTGGCTTCATGCCATACTCTATAAGTTTTTCTAGTGCCTTTAACTGAATTTGGAAATACTCTTTCTTTGCTCCTGTTATTTTGTGGAAGGTTTCCGGGCTTGTTCCTTTTATTGAAACTCTCACTATAAGTCTACTATACTTACATAATTTTCTTGCAAAGTCGTCATCAAGGCCTATCTCTATTCCATTTGTTTCTAATATGAATTTAATCTTGACATTCATACTCTCAAGCTTGTCAAGCATCTGTAGCAGATGAAGTTTTGATAATGTTGGTTCTGCACCACTCAGCCTTATGTATCTATAACCTCGCTCAAGTGCGATAGTGAGTATCTTTTTTAGTGCTTCATCAGGACTGTAGAACTGTCCTGTATCTGTTCTATATGAGCCTCTGCTCCAGGACCAGCAGAATTTACATCTTAGGTTACAGCCTACGACATCTCCTGTAGCTATGCCTCCATACCATTTCCCTCCTCTGAACCTGTAGTAACGTCTGTACTCTACGCCATCGATTATTTTGCACACTTTCTCGTATACTGCTCTGCCTAGCTGTACAGGGTCGTATCCCTCAGACATGTTAGATATTAGTGCGAGTGATTGTTAGTAACTTTCTGTTTGATGCTTTAAAGCATGGCCATCGCAGGATATTCACATGAGCACAATAAAGGCGCTGATCCTTGCAGGAGGTTACGGAAAGCGACTACGTCCACTAACGCTAGAGAAGCCTAAGCCACTCATTGAAGTTGGTCCAAGATCTATACTTGAGTGGCAGATACTATGGCTCAAGAGTTATGGCATTAGAGACATAGTTCTAGCAGTTGGCTACCTGAGAAGCAAGATCTTCGAGGCAATAGGCGACGGTTCGAAGCTAGGAGTCAGAGTGTACTACTCCGTGGAAGACGAACCATTGGGAACAGGTGGCGCAATAAAGCATGCACAGATGTTCTTAGAGGACTGTGATAAGTTCATTGTAGTTAATGGCGACATTATAACAAATCTACCTGTAAACAAGCTATTAGAAGAGCTAAAAGGCGACCTTGTCGGTGTCATAGCACTCACACCAATGAGAAGCCCATACGGCATAGTACATGTCGACTCTGAGGGCTACATAGTAGAGTTCAGAGAGAAACCAAGCTTAGAGTACCTGATTAATGCAGGTGTGTACGCATTCACACCAGAGATTTTCAAGTACTTACCTGAGAAGGGTGATATCGAGACGACAACATTTCCAAAGCTAGCAAAAGAGCGCAAACTGAAGGCAGTCATAATGAAAGATATCTACTGGAGATCCATAGACTCTATCAAAGACGTAGAAGAAGCCAGCAGAGAAGTCGAATACATATTCCAGGGACTTCAATAAGAAAATATTATAGACACCCTATCTCAAGCTCAATATCGTACATATATGTATGAGGATACTGCCCCATCTCATCCTTCTCATACTTCTTAACCATATCCCAGAAACAGACAAGACACACTAATAGAGCAAACAAACACTCAGACCCATGACCTACAGGCATCTTACACAGAACCTCTGCACGCACATGAGAATCTTCTAAACTAACGTCAACTCTAGCAGCTTCAATTTTTGGACGAGGAAATAACGGTATCAACTGCCAGGCTCTCTTCAGAGCAAGAAGAGCAGCAACTCTAGAAGCCTCAACAGGATCACCCTTCTCAACTCGTTTTTCCTTCACAAGTCTCAGTGTTTCATCTTTCAAATTAAGGTAGCCCACACACCGAGCTTGAATGTTTTCTCGAACAATGACCTCAACAGACTTGTAATCTATTTGCTCGGCATTGTTATTATTTGTATCTCTCGGTCTTTCAGGCAATTTAACTTTTCTTACTACATGAATTTTCTTAACTCTAAAAGAATCGTATTCTGCAGAGACTGCTGCACAGGCAGCACATGTAGCAAAGAGTGCATCCATTTCTACACCAGTCTTGTAAATTGTGCTACATGTTACTTGGATAAGTATGTCTTCTCCAGCATGTGTCACTGTTGTTAATACGTTGTCTATGTCAACTGGGTGTAGATGAGGCACATAGAGCCAGGACTCTCTTGCAGCTTTCTCAGCAACAGACCTCAGTATTGTGCATATCTGCTCGTTCAGTGCAATATCAGGAAGATGAGCGCATGCTGTAGAAGAGCGATAACACTCGCTTTTTCTTGATATGTCTACTAGTGCCATGTGACGTAGTAAAAGACTAAGTTTCTAAGCATGTTACTCGATGTTCTCGAGATATGGAGATTGACGAGAAGCTGAGACTAGTGCTCAGATACCCTACAGAGGAGGTGCTTACAGTAGATGAGCTACGTGAGATGTTTGAGACAGGACACAAGATTAGGCACTACATAGGATTCGAAATTTCAGGATATGTTCACATAGGTACTGGAATTGTATGCATGTCAAAACTAGTTGATCTACAGAAAGCTGGCGTGCACACAATGATATTTCTCGCTGATATACACTCGTGGCTAAACAATAAGCTTGGAGGAGACTTAGACACGATCAGGAAAGTGGCAGTCACGTATTTCAAAGAGACACTTAAGAAATGTATTGAAGTTCTTGGCGGAGATCCTGAAGCTGTCGAGTTTAGGCTTGCGAGCGAAGTCTACGAGAAGGAGCCAGACTACTGGTATCTTCTACTAGACTATGCGCGTATGATAACTCTGTCAGAGGCCAGACACAGTCTAACGATACTTGGAAGAAAGATGGGCTCAACAGTACCAATGGCGTGGCTAATCTACCCAATCATGCAGGCCGCAGACGTGTTCATTCTCGGTGCTCACATAGCGCATGGTGGCCTTGATCAGCGCAAAGCATACGTACTTGCACGTGAGATAGCAAACAAATCAAAGATTAGGAAACTGCTGTTAGGAGATAGAGAGGTTAGACCAATAGCACTCTTTCACAGACTCTTACCTGCACTCAACATTTCAGGAAAGAAGAGCAAGGAGGAGCTGAGTGAGCTAAAGATGAGCAAATCGGTACCAGACAGTGCAATATTTCTACATGACTCACCTGACGAGATCAGAAGGAAAATACAGAAAGCGTACTGTCCACCTCGTGACGTAGAGCTTAATCCCATAATTGAGCTAGCGAGACTGTTCGCGTTTAGAGAAGAGAGAAAAGAACCATTTGTAATAGAGAAACCAAAAGAATATGGAGGCGAGAGAATAGAAATATGGAACTTTGAAGAACTTGTAAAGTACTATACTGAAGGGAAAATACATCCACTTGACTTGAAGAATGCTGTTGCTGAAGAAATAATAAGAAAGCTTGAACCAATAACAAAATGGTTCCAATCAGGACCTGGTGCAAAACTTCTCGAAGAATTAAGAGACCTAATGAAAATCACTAGATAATTCTCACAGATATCTTTTCCACATACCTTGCCTGAATATCGAAGTCCTGAATATCAAATACAGGAATTACAAATCTAAAACAAGACAATAAATCAAGCGCTACATCACGCAGCGTAGACCTCATTATTAGATCGTATAGAGTATCAGCACCATGTTGAAGACTCCTCACAAATCTAACTAATGAAATAGCACACAATCTAGCTAAACTCACACCATCAAGATAATACTTACCAAAATTTGAAATACATTTACCTAATATTCTTGCCGTGAAGGCACATATAGAATTTCCCCCTCCAGTCATCGGCTTAATAAAATTAACAGAATCTCCCATAAACAATACATTTTTCACATAAATTTTGTCTGGACACTTGTCTAGCAGAATCTTGCCGCCAAATACCTTAAGTACTTTGATAGGTTTCACTAATCTAGTGAGCATTTCAAATCTCTGCTTAAGCAGCTTGTGTGCTCCAAGTCCGACCCTTACAATATCATTGTCCTGAGGAACTATCCATGAGAAGTATAAGTCTGAGAACTTTCTATCATACAATATGTATATCGTATCTTCATGCATCTCCTTTCTTATGTAAGATTTACAGTCACACTGTATACCGTACACATATTTTCTTGACGAGAAGCCTAGTAATTTTCTAGCAAAGTACTGTCGAGCACCCTCACATACTATCACAATATCTTGTTTACTTAATGATTGACTATACTTAGATTGCTCTGAAAGTATAATTTTCACACTATCTTTGTGTACTAATATGTCTGTGACTTTCGTCCTTGTCAGTATCAGAGCCTTATCCAATATTTTTTCCGCAACTTTTTGTTCGACAGCTGCACGATCTATCATGTAAATGTAGTTTCTAAATTTTAGCTCAGCTATTGTCTTGAAATCTTTACCTATAATCTCCATGTATTTATATTTTCCTAAGATGCAATCGCGAGCTTCTGGTACAAGTCTTAAGAAGTTTTCAGATACTATTCCTGTACAGTGCTCAGGTTTTCCTATGCTAGAATCTTCCTCGAATATCGTAACGTTGCTGACCACGCCGGTATTAATAATCTCTCGTGCTGCTAATAGACCAGCAATCCCGGCGCCAATTATCACTACGTGCATAGGCTATGCCTTACGAGCATATTTGAAGGTCTTTAAGAAAGCGTCTGCAAGTTCTTTACCAATCTCGTTTGCTCTTGCTTTCAGTATTTGGTAATACTTCATAGCCTCTTTCTTGAATTCCTCTATTACCTGTCTTGGATCTCTTCCATTTGTTATTTCTGATAACATCTTTTCCATTCTCGATCTAAATAGTGGATCTATTATCTCAGCAGCATATTTTGATAATACCTTTATCAGTGCCTTACCTAGCTCCGTTGGTATACATCTCTTCTTTACTATTCTGAAGTATCCTCTCACGATATTTGTATGAATGTGGTCCTGCATTGTCGCGTCCGTACCTATGCCATACTCACGCATAAGCTTCAGAAGCTCTGACTCTGACAAGTATGGTGGAGGCTTAGTCTCGTTCTCCTTAACTATCACATTAACAATTTCGACGCGCTCACCAGCACGAACTTCA
>JAMOMD010000302.1 GCA_027068725.1 Thermoproteales archaeon
GCTATTCTTGGGTCTATTATTATCGTGGGACATGATGTGTCAATTCCATACACGGATGCTCTATATGCTACACAGGTAACCGTGAGATAGTTTGTGTCGTTTAACCAACGCCATATATCATCCGTGTAGCATACAGAGGGGAAAGAGTCAGCGCCAATGACAATATCGTACTTATCCTCACGAGGTCTACCATCTTCAACAAGTGTCACATGTACACAAGTCTTGCTAAGTCGACACTTTATGACTGATGTATTAAACTTCATATCAACATGCTGCTCTGCCTCTGCGATTAGCTCGTGAATAAGCCTTGACTTATCTATTAGGTGAGCCTTGAAAGGGACATAGAACTCGTGATCTAGAACAACAATCCTGAGATAGTCATACGTTCTCAAGATGTGTGTTCTCCTAACAATCTCCTGATGAGTCAACACTAGGTACCTGAACAGACTTGAAGGAATTTTCCCACGCAACATTTCAGGATCCGGCACCATCTCACCACACACAACAAAGTGCCAGGGAGCATTCCTCGCATCACAAGCCTCAACTCTAATTCCTCTAAGTGATAGCAAACATGCAAGATACGCTCCTGCAACGCCTAGCCCAACTATGAGAACGCGAGTTTCCTCCCTCCTCTCGTTAGTGTATGACAGCTCTGGAACCTGAACCGACAAGCTACCTCAAATTACTCTATACTTATCCTTCTCTTTTATCACCTTACCCTCTTTAACAAGCCTCGTAAGCTGGGCCTTCACAACACTAATTCTAGGCTCATTAATTGCCTTAGCAATCTCCTCTACAGTAAACTCTCGTCCCCTATTTCTCAGGAGGAACTCGTAGATCTTACTTTTAATGCCCTCAGTCACCGGAGATCACCCTTCCTCTATGGTGCCTCTCCGCGTATAGGAATTAAAAGTCGTTACGCACAACATGACGTCTACATGAACATAATACCTCTTCAATCAGTCCTCCAACCCATCATCATTTGCTCAGTCCCGCTGAAGTCCCATCATCTGTACAGGGTTTCGAGATTCTCTCTTAATAAACGTGTACTTTTTGTTTTTCTAACACAGGAATCCTGATGTAGCATGTTTGACGTGTATTATGTGAAGGGAGGAGCGCGTCGCAAGGTTAGGAATGTGAAGAAGCATCTTCTAAAATGCCTCAGCGATGATAGACTTCTCACTAACACATTGATAGAGGTGAATTTAGATAAGCTGGAGATGGTGGTTCACTGCAGACGTGATGACACCCGGCAAGGCTTAGACCGATGCTGAAAATAGGGTTAACTGACATCTGCGCACATTGTACTTGCCTCTTTTAGCCACTCATCGGTTATTCCTAGGTCTCTCCTGTTAAAGAGGGATAGTAACTCGCATCCGTGTTCTTTCAATTTTTCACGCGCACCCTCTTCTCTATCAACAACTACGACTGCAAGATATCTAGACGCTCCATTTTCTTGGACAAAGTTTAGCACCTCAAGTAGC
>JAMOMD010000303.1 GCA_027068725.1 Thermoproteales archaeon
GTTGAGCTTACTGTGCAGAATAGGAACAACATGTATCAGATAGTTAAGCATAATGTTGAGCAAGCATTAAAGTCGCTTAGACGAAGTATGGCTTAGTGATGAGCTTCACGGTAGCAGAATGGTGAAGACACTCCTCTAAGCTGACTCTCGTAGACTGCCGTGGTTAATGAGCGTAAGATAACTCTCTTTGGAAAAGAGTTCAAGATAAGGCTAGACGTTGTGCTTCAGGTAGATAATCAGGACGTCGTCGATCTTCAGCTTATTAGACTTCTCATGCTAATAGACAAGCTAGGCTCGATTTCAGGTGCTGCACGTGTACTATCCATGCCTTACTCACGTGCGTGGGACAAGATTGCTAAGGCTGAGCGTATCCTAGGAGTTAAGCTAGTCGAGAGTAAGAGAGGTGGAGCTTCTGGCGGTGGTACCTCTCTGACTAACGAGGCGCGAGAGCTTGTTAGAGTGTACAAGGAAATTCTTACTAAACTTAATTTGAAACTTGAGGAGCCTCTTCTCAAAGTTAGGATACCTGACCTAACGTACATTGGGAGTAATGACCCAGTTGTCGAGATCATTGCAGGATTGCTAAGAGATCAGGGACTTGATGTACACATCTCCTGGACTGGGTCTAGTCTCGGAATTGCTGCACTAGTACTTGGAGAATGTGATATATCAGGTATACACATTCTAGATCCTGAGACAGGACAGTACAATGTGCCCATCCTGAAGAGGCAGTGGAGAGGTCGTGATCTAGTACTTGTACGAGGCTACTTGAGAGAGATAGGATTTGCGACACGTGGCAAGTACACGCTTGAGGAAGTTCTCGATGGTATAATTCGTGGAGAGCTAACTATAGTCAATAGACAGCCTGGAGCAGGTGCACGTGTACTTCTTGAACATCTAATTAAGCAAGAGTGCAAGCGTCGTGGTCTAGATTTTGATCTTGTTGTTAGCAGGATAAGAGGGTACGAGAATGTTGTAGACACTCATCTTGAGGTTGCTCAGACGGTTGCAGCAGGAAGAGCAGATGTGGGAGTCTGTATTAGATGGGCTGCGGAACAGTATGGTCTCAATTTTATACCGGTCACGTGGGAGAATTTTGATTTTGTAACAACACCACACAAGCTTAATATGGATAGTGTTACAAAATTTATACAAGTTTTAAAGAATGAGGAATTTAGGAGAAGAATTGAGAGACTTCCCGGCTACAGAGTACCTGAAGATTCGGGTAGTACCGTGCTTGTACTTCAGGCTAGGTAGCTCAAACGCTTATAATTAGATGTTTGGACATCAGCACTACCGTACAATGTCGTCAAGATACGTTCATAGACTCGTGGGTCCACTTGTTCTCCTGATAGCGACAGTATTGTGGGGGTCTACTTTTCCGGTAATTAAGCTCGTTGTTACAGATATTGGAAGCTTTGCTTATGTGTGGATTCGTGGTCTTATTGCTGTTCTCTGTCTCTTACCTTACGTTGTCTTC
>JAMOMD010000304.1 GCA_027068725.1 Thermoproteales archaeon
TGTTCCAACCTGCTCTGTCCTGAGCATGGGCACGACTCTTCTAATGAAGTTCTCCACGAAGTGAAATAGCGTGCCAGGATACTTTTCATCAAGATCAAGCAGTACTGCTCGAAGGTACTCCTGAAACGGTGGCTTTCGACGATGCTTAGTCTGTCTCTCAGAATATGGACAAGTATAACGAACTACTGGGAGACCTAGAAGTTCAGTGTAGAGCTTTGTTTCTTTCTCGTGAATAAAGTACAATGGTCGAATTCGTTTAACTAAGACCTCCTCTCCAGGAGTTACAGGAAGAAGTTTCTGCATTGCCTCTATGTTACCACTGAGAAAGTTAGTGAACAGATACTGAGCAACATCGACGAGATTATGTCCTGTTGCAATAGCATCACACTTTTCTTCTATTGCAATTTTATTTAGAAGATATCTCTTAGCTAGTCCACATACCGCACATACTGGTCTTCTCAGTCTATGTTCTAGCTTTTTTACATCATCTATTGTAAACCCATAGTCACTTAATTTAACAACTATGTGACGAACTCCAAGCATATTACATAACTGTTGAGACACTCTAACACATTCTTCACTATATCCTTCTATTCCTAAGTCAATTGTGACTGCTACGATTTCGATTTTTCTTCTTTCACAAATCCTAGAGAGAACATGTAGAAGTGCTACACTATCTTTTCCTCCTGAGACTGCGACAAGTAGTTTAGCAACATTGTCAAGCATTGAGTAGCGCGCGATGGTGTTCTCAACCTCGGTCTCGACATAATTTATGAAGTGGTATTTGCATAGTCTGAGTCCTCTATGTGGAACGTGTGCTATGGCTTCTCCTGAGCAGAATGTGCAGTTATGCTTCATGAATATGAGTGTACAATTGTGTTAATTAATGCTTATATGCTTGCACGCAGTTTATCCTAGACTAATTAAATCATGACAGTCTGTCAGCAACAGGAAGTTAAGGATGTGAAAGTTCACTGGGGTCTAGAAGGTCTCTACGTTAACGAGACGTCGATCTGCTACATAGATCCTGTAAGCTCGAAAATATACTACAGAGGATATGACCTAGAGGAGCTTGTCCAGTACGCATCTTTCGAAGAAGTAGCGTATCTGCTACTCTATGGTAAGCTTCCAACAAGAAGAGAGCTTGAGGAGTTTAGTAGAAAACTAAGTGAGAAGAGGTTCATCGAGAGCACGATCATAGACATCTTGAAGACTTTACCACCAGATGCGTATCCAATAGATGTTCTTCGTCTATCGCTCGACTACTACTGTACCTGTAGAAGATTTGTGAACACTGGATCAGAGGAGGACAACTACGAGTTTGCGATAGACCTCATAGCAAAACTCCCAGTTGTTCTAGCATACTTCTATAGACTAAGCAGAGGACTTGACGTTGTTCTCCCAAGACCAGAGCTTGATCATCCTGCAAACTTCTTCTACATGATGATGGGCAGACCACCTGACGAGGTAGAG
>JAMOMD010000305.1 GCA_027068725.1 Thermoproteales archaeon
ATTAAGCAGATAATGAGTCTTCAGACGAGTACTCTTTCACAGTACATTGCGGCTGTTCTCCTAAGAAAGCAGATTGTGGATAGTAACTTGCCGAAGGTTGCCGAGTTCTATAGAAGAAAGCGTGATGCCATGCTTAATGCACTTGAGACATACATGCCCTCAGGCTGTAGCTGGACAAAGCCAGTAGGTGGAATGTTCATCTGGGTAAGAGTACCTGAGAAACTTAACATGACAAAACTTCTACCTGAAGCAATAGAGAAGTATGGCGTAGCTTACGTGCCAGGAGAGGCGTTCTACGCAGAGAATCCTGAAGTGAACACACTTAGGCTAAACTTCACGTATCCTACGCTCGACGAGATTAATAGAGGAATTGAGAGACTTGCAAAACTAATAAGTAGCCACTTAGCATAACTGTAAGATAGTAAAATAAATGACTGTTAAGAAGTACGAGAACACGTATATAATAACTCTAGAACCTTATGCAAAGACACTACATGCGGATAAGCTTGTAAATGATTGTAAACTACTTGGACTCAATATTGAGCCTATACTAGAACTATCTAGAGAAGGGGAATATGTCATAAAGGTGCTAGACAACGTTCCATATAGAGAAGTTGTAAAGTACATACGAAATCTTGATTATGTATGTCACATAATTCGACTCTGCACAACTATCGAATACACAGAAGATATTGACTATATTTCTAACTTGTCTAGACAAGTCCTACAAGAAGCTATAAGTGATATTTCCTGTAGTACGTTTAAAGTGCTCACGAAAAGGATATATAAGAAGTTCCCATTAACAAGTGTTGACCTTAATAAAGAGCTTGGAGCTAGGTTAATTGATCTTTGTCGAGTAAATGTTGTTGATCCTGACTGTTATGTATATGTAGAAATTCGTGAGGATAAGATACTTCTTGGATATGCCTGTAGAGAAGGATATGTTAAGGCTAGAGAATGTGTTCCACAAGAACTTATATCAAACATAGTTGCACTAGTAGATAATCCACTCACAGTCTACGAGATAATGGATCTTGTACAGTTTGCACGTGCGCTTAATTTGAAGTTGAGACTTCTTGATAGGACAGGAAGTGTGGCTGAGAGACTGCGTGAGGCTTGTTCTAAGCTTGGTGTAAAGAAGGTTGATGTTGTTGAGTTATGTGAAGATGTTGATGAGTGTCTTAGAGATGTTGATGTGATTGTCGTATTGTCTCAGTATGCTAGACATGGAGAGTCGTTGCTAGAGGTAGTGTCAGAGTACATAACTAGAGGGAGAAAGGTCATGCTTGTTGTTGGTAATGAGGTTGAGGATGTTGGACTTGATATTCGAGATAGAGCACATTACGAGGTTAGGCTTGGCCCCTGCACAGGTCAGGCAATGAGAAGTGTTATTGCATTGTCTTATGCTGTGGGTATCATACTCTTTAGTGCATTAAGGAGAGCTTCAGGTAGGTCGACAGTATGCTCGTGATA
>JAMOMD010000306.1 GCA_027068725.1 Thermoproteales archaeon
TAATATTATAAAACTTGAGAATTATGCAAGAGAGAACGCGTCACTGTGTGTAGAGTGTCTAGGCGGCTCTGTTATAAATACGTTGTACGTACCTGCAAGGTGCGGGATTGAAGTTCATATAGTGGGAAGGGTTGGGAATGACGAAGTTGGGAGATTTCTGATTAATAAGATGCATGAGAATAAGCTCACTTTTATTGGTAAGATAGTTGCGGGAGGATTATCTGGAAGGACTGTTGTTTTATCTGGAATATCTTCACGACAGATTTTAGTATATCCTGGAGTTAATGATTATGTAAATGTTGAAGATCTAAGAGATCTAGTGTCTAGAGAGTACGTGCTTGTTCATACTTCAACTTTTGCATGTGTTTTATCTGATAGTCCTATAGATGCTCAAGTATTTCTTTTTCGAGAATATTCTAATTCGATAAGATCTCTCATGTTTGGTAGTCTCTATTGTAAGTTGCTTAAGGTTGATAAGACTAGAGATAAGATACTGACATTGTTAAGGTATTGTGATGTGCTGTTTTTGAATAAGAGTGAGGCTGAGATGCTTATTGGGTCCCTAGATGTCTATGCAATCAAGAGCTTTGCTTGTAAGTACAATGTTCGTATAGTATGTGTAACACTTGGACCGGAAGGGGTGCTTGTCCTTTCGGACAATAAAATCCTGAGGGAAAGATCTCTCGCTACGTATGTTGTAGATACGACAGGTGCAGGTGATGCGTTTGCGGGAGGATTCTTGCTTGGTCTTGTTAGAGGTTATGAAATTGATAAGTGCATGTTGCTTGGCCTTCACGAGTCTGCGCGATGTTTACAACATTATTGTGGGACAGAGTATAGTGTTAAGTGTGAAATTTAAACATTGAAATTAGACTGTTTAATTGGTAATTCATGAAAATTGCTGTAGTACTTGATCTCGAGGGAGTGCTACTCCCGCCAGGTATTGATTTTGCATTTATGATACTTGAAGCCTCTACCTACAATAAAGAAGAAATTAGAAAGGAGGTAACTGACATGTTAAGCACGTTCGATAAGTTTGATGATGAGAGATGGCTATACTACAAGTATGTTAAAGGTGAGCCAAAGTATCAGACAGGTACGACACCGTTCTACAGTCTGATGTTGACCACAGCATTGGGAGTAGATAAGGATGTGATAAGTATGCTATGCGAGAAGATTCTAGGCATAGCAAGACTAGATGTTGCTAAGAAAATAATTGACGGTATTAGAGAACTTTCTGATCTTGTAGTAATTGCATCATCTGCCTATCACGAATTTGTTAACAAGTTTCTAGAGAAAACTAATGCAAAAATAGATCAAGTATACGCAACAGGAAACACCATTCTTGACGGTGTTCAGAACGAGGATATTATCAAGGAATTGAGAGAACTCTACACGAGGGAAGTACTGCTTAAGATTTGTGAATTAGTGTACTACTATGCTCTCATATGTTTAAAAAAGAGTAGGT
>JAMOMD010000307.1 GCA_027068725.1 Thermoproteales archaeon
CTCAATAAGGTCCTCTCGAGTACATGCAAGTACGATAGTGTTTCCAATAAGATACACATTTGGAACGCATGGCAAGATCTTCCTGACATGGTTACAGAACTCAGTACACCAGTCACTCATACATTGTAAATACGAATTTTTGTCTAATACACACTATCTATACAGGAATGAGCTACATACGTGCAGTAAGACCTGACACGCCTAGATTTGACCCACTAGAATTGGCAAGGAAGACTGAGGAGCTCGTGTGTAGATGGTCAGATGGTCACTGTCTACGAAAGTACACTGACTTCTACGTTGTTGGAGTCTATCAGGGAATAGCCACAGGATATGTAGTTGGCTGTAATCTTAGATGTGTCTTCTGCTGGTCAGACTACTCGCGTGATTATCCTGAACTGTACGGAGAGTACTACAGTCCTGAAGATGTTGTACGTATGCTGAGAAGTCTGTGCCGTGACGAGAATGTGGAGCGTGCAAGAATATCGGGAGGTGAGCCGACTCTATGTCAAGATCATTTACTACAGGTACTTGAGCTCGTTGAGAAAACGCCTGAAATTAAGACGTTTCTACTTGAGACAAACGGTATACTGATAGGGAGCGATGAGGCATATGCTAGAAAGCTTTCTCAGTTTAGGAAACTTGTAGTACGTGTAAGCATAAAAGCATCTACAGAAACGAAGTTCGAAAGGATAACTGGTGCACAGGGAAAATTCCTTGAGCTTCAGTTTCGTGCGATCAGGAATCTGCTAAAGCACGGGGTTGAGACCTATGTTGCGGCTATGACGGATCCAAGACTAATGACTCCTGAAGAGCGTAGACTTCTGTTCGAGAAAATTGCTGAGATAGATCCTGCTCTAGCTCAGGTACTTGAGGAAGAGCGTGTTGACCCGTACGAGACGACTATTCATAGACTCACGTTAGCTGAGCTTGATCTGGAGTTCTGAGTAACCATGTTCAAGGGTTTAAGTTTGCCATAGATTATTCTGTTACTAGCCCTCGCCTCAAGGAGTGGCCCGTGAGGGCCTCTGTGACTTGAGGTTCCTCTGGGCGGGGTTCACTCTAACAAATTAGTGTGAGGGTCATCGGTTTTGCCGGTCATCACTTGTCAGCCCACTGGCGTTTTAATCATCCCCTACCTTGCTAATTTCAGAGCTTGCAGTTAAATCCATCTACTTCACAGGTACACTGTATCTCAGTTTCTGCTCCTGTGTAGTCTGTGAGATAGCATCTGCAGGATGTTGCAAGGATTGGTATTCCATCCTTATTGTACAGATTCTTGAAGAATTTCCACTTGTATCCACGTACTCTTCTATCCCAGAAGTTTGCACCTGCGCAAAGTCTTGCAATGTATAGGCAGTGCGGCAGGTCTGGTCTAGCTTCCTCGCTTGATGGTATTATTGTATATCCGTCAGATACTGATCCGTCAGGATAGTAGACTTCCTCAAGATACCAGAACTCG
>JAMOMD010000308.1 GCA_027068725.1 Thermoproteales archaeon
GAAGTAGATTCAGTTGAAAGTACGAAGTGTTGGGTTCCAGCAAGAAATCTGGTCTTTCTAAGTTACTTAGCAGCATTTTGTGAAGCCATTGGCGCAAAATACATCTATACTGGAATCAATCTTGAGGAGAGTGGTTGTTTACCAAACGTTAGGGAGAATACAATACTGATGGCTGACGGTACTAAAAAGTTACCGGCAGAAGTTAAGGTTGGAGATAAGTTATTGGCGTGGGACGAGAAGAACAACAGAATTGTAGTAACTGAAGTAAAGCAAGTATTCAAGAGAGTTTTTCCATACGTGTATAAGATACATCTCAGGGAGTGCGGTCCTAAGAAGAGGAAGAAGGTTATCTATGCAAGTCCAGAGCATCCATTCTACGTGAAGGGTGTCGGTTGGATCAGAACTGATCAACTTAAACCTGGAGACATACTCTTTACATTCAGAGAGGCGTGGGGTATACAGCAGTTTACTGGTGAGAATAATCCGTGGTATGGAAAATCAAGGAGTGGTCCTCTCAATCCAATGTATGGAAAGAAGAGACAACATACTGAAGAAACTAAGAGAAAGATAGGACAGACTATTAAGAGATTGTGGGAAGAAGATCCAACATACAGAGAGAAAGTGTTAGAGGGTGTCAGAAGGGCAGTTCAAAGACCCGAACATAAACAGAGAATAACTGAGATAGTAAGAAAAATTGTTAGAAAGAGGTTAGAAGAACTCAAAGAACAAGGATATGAGCATTGGAATCAATTACCTGAGATCAGACAAAAGATATCTGAGAGTATCAAGAAGTTGATAGAAGAGGGTAAGATTAATCCAGCTACAAACTTACCCAAACCGACTAAACTAGAGCTTAAGTTCATGGACTTTCTAAGGAAGTACAACTTAACGAACTTCAAATACGTTGGTGACGGTCAGATATGGATTACCTCTAATGGGAGACATCTGAATCCAGATTTCATTGATACAGAAAGGAGAATAGTTATAGAAGTTGCTGGTTCATTCTGGCATACACCAGAAGAGATGGAAGAGAGAAGAAAGTTGTACGAGGATGTTGGATGGAAGATGATACTAGTATGGGATTATGAACTAGAGAAAGATGAGAGAGGAGTACTCGAAAAGATATTGAGCGAGATGTATGTACTGACAAATGGTTGGGAGGTGGTTAGACTCGAAAAAGTTACAGAAATACGCGAAGCAAACAGGGTACTGTGTCCTGTATGTAAAAGGATGGTAGATATACTTGGATTACCCCATCATTTAGATAAGATGCATAGTAAGAGTATACGAGATTATCCAGAGCTTTATGAGTTATTCAAAAAGGAACAAAGTCGGTCCAAGTTCTGTAAGGACGGTATAGTAACTTACAACTTCTACTGCGAACCTTACAACAACTTCTTCGTTGGTGAGATATTGACGCACAACAGTTATCCGGACAACGACATAGAAG
>JAMOMD010000309.1 GCA_027068725.1 Thermoproteales archaeon
GTAAACTGTTAGAGAAGTACCCTGACCTTGTTGCTGTGTATGTTGCCGAGACGACTAGGGGTTCCTTAAGAGTAATCTTCACAAAAAAGGAAATCAAAGTAGAATACACTGAAGCTGATCCCTAGGTAGGTAAAGCTTAAAAGGTTTGAACTTTTCTTCTTTTCTTGATGTGTGCAAGGGAGGTTCTTTCTGAGGAGGAGATTGTTAAGACTGCGTACGAGCTGTATCGTAGGCTTGTTGCTGACTTGCCGAACACCATTACTGTTGATATACTCAAGAACGTGCCCGCATGGGCGCCGTGTCCTGATAGGTTGAAGACACCGATCGTGGAAGTGTATCTGCACTATTTTGATGGTGATAATGAGGCGCTTATCAGGTATGCTAAAGAACTCAGAAAAGTAGTTGGTAAACCACTCATTCTTGCGGTAGATGGTAGACCTGACCATTCGAAGAGACTGGACAGACACAGACTAGAGGAGCAGTGCAATAGCGAGGACATGTGCTACAAGTGGGACCTAAGTATACACCTACTAGCTGTGCCGTAGTGCGTTTTCTCTATCAAAGGTAAAGCTTAAAAATTTCAAAACCAGTCCTTTCTTTGTCTAGTTTCTTCTTTTTATGCAGATGCTTGCCCCAACTTCTGGATTGTCAATGTAGTATGGATGTATGTGGTACTCTACCTTGTTTGGGTACTTTTCTGCTAGTTCTCTACAGAGTCTGTCGAAGTCGCTGAAGGTCATGTTACTCGGTATTATTCCCAGTCTCTTAGCTGTCTCGTAGACAGTCTTCACGGGTATTAGTATGCACTCGTTTGTGCTGTACTCTACTCCGAAGACTTCCCTATAAGCGATCTTGTATGCTCTGGCTAGCATTTCTAGGGGATTCATCATGTGTAGCATAGTGTTAAAGCTTAAAAAGTTTAACTGTCAAAACTTCTCAATGGGTCTGAGTCTTGAGATCGTGAAGGAGTACTTTAAGTCTGGGATCGAGTTTAAGCCTACTCTTGATGGTTTGGGGTTTGTTAGTGAGGATTTGACTGTCTTGGTGACAGATGACCCCGTGAAGGTATATGGTAGTGAGCCTGTGCCGTACTGGTATGCTTTTTGCCTCATATGTAGTAAGCTGGACAATATCTACGTGTTGCTCCCGTTTGAGCGCGGTATTGGGGGTGGGCTGAGTTACGATACGTTGAAAACGATTGTGGATGTAAATGAGGCGCTTAGTAGGAAGGGGTACATTGTTGCTGCAGTGTTTGACAGCGACATAGGGTTCACAGTTATTAACCCTGACCTGTTCAAGAAGCTGAACTTTGCGCGTCTAAGACGCGCCTCACTTAGTGGGTACGTGGTAAAGACGCGTAATGGAACACCAATTTTCCTACTCTGGGTAGACGGCTTCTACATAGCGTTCGCACCATACTGCGATGAGGACATCCAGAGGCAGGTAGCT
>JAMOMD010000310.1 GCA_027068725.1 Thermoproteales archaeon
GTATGCTTACTAGGACTAAGAGCCTAATAGACAGAATAGAGGATCTACGTAGGAAGATTAATACTATTATTGACAAGCTTGAGCAGGAGATTAATGCACTGTTGCCGAGGTTAAGTAAGGAGGAGAGAGAGGTTCTTGAGTGTGTTGTTGAGGATTTTGAGTTTCTTTTTGTTGAGAAGCTTGAGTCTGACTTGATGAATCTTGCAGAGGAGTTTGGTACAAAGGATTTGCCGTTTGGTTTCTGTTGTGAATTGAGGGTTCGTTTGGATTCTGAGATTGATAGGGAGTGTGAGAGTAGTGATGCTCCGTTTTGTCCGACGGTGGAGGAGGTTGCTGAGAGTAGGATTAGTGAAGAGGAGATTCTTAGGAAAATTTATTCTGATGAGGAGCTTAATAGGGTGAAGGACCTCATGAACCGTCTAAGGTCGAGGTTCGGTAACCTGTTTGATCTGTATAGAAAGTGTGTGAGTGCTTACCCGAGGCTTAGTAGGGAGAGTATGTGTAGGTCGGGTTAGTGTTCTTTTTGTAGTTTTTCTACTTGTTTAAAATAGTTTTTAAGTCTCTGAAGTGCTTCCTCTTTTCCGGTCTGTGCTTCTAGTATGTCTTTTAGGAGTTCGTAGTTTAGTAGTTTTTCATTGTACATGTCTATGGTGTGTATTTCTTTTTCTAGGATTTTTTCAAGTAGGTATAGTGTTCCCTGGTTGTAGCTCCAGTGTTCTAGCCTGTCTGGGTCGGGAATGTTTGTGCATATGTGCCAGTGGAAGCACCTGAAGCCTACTTCTACTGTAGTGCACTCGTTTTCGTCGCATAGTGTTGTTTGTCGCAGTTCTCTAAGCCATCGCTTGAACTGTTCGAAGAGTTCACGTGGCACTCCTACCCACTTTCCATCTCTGTAGCCATAACACCCGATGCCCGCGACTGTCCATGTCTGTTTCCTGTCGTTGGTCCACTTGTCTATTTCGAATAGGAAGAATATACCTTCTGGGTCTTCTACCTGCTTGGCAATTATTGTGACGTATGTTAGATCTCCGTTCTTGTCCACGTAATAACGTAGCTTGCCGTCATAGACGAATGTTGTTGTGTTTCCGATAGTGATAGAGAGCCAGTTCTTGTACAGCTCAATCATTACATTGCCAATCCTTATCTTGGGTACGACCTTCCTGCCCTCAAGATCCCAGCCTGCGCCTGCCCAGTTTGAACGTGCCATGTGACTTCTCGCTTTTGTTTGTTTTTAAGCTTTAGCCTCTTTACGATAAAGCTTTTAAGCTTGACAAATATTGTCTTAACATGCCATTTACATACCTAAAACCGAGGATCATACCGGTAACTAAGTGTGGGTATGATGAGTTGCTTAATGAGTATGTTGTTGAGCTATGCAACAAACTGCTTGTTAGTGCTAATGGTCTTGTTCTTCTGCTAAAAGGTGCTGCAAATCCTGAGCGTAAT
>JAMOMD010000311.1 GCA_027068725.1 Thermoproteales archaeon
GTAGTAGTAACATTAGCATTATAGGATACAGGAACGGTCTGGGGAACGAGCAAGCTCTCTCATCTGTCAGCACTGCACTAAGTGATGAGGACATTGAAAACATTAGGAGGAAACTGATGAAGAATGGCAAACCAACATACCTGTCCGAGATGTTAAAGGTCTACCGTGAAATGTGGCATGTCTTGAAGCCGGGCGGTAATGCTATTATTGTCGTTAAGGCGTATGTACGCAACTGGAAACCCATTGATCTTCCTTACATTACATGTCGCCTGTGCGAGATTGCTGGATTCAGGCTCGTGGAGGTGTTAAAGTATCGCCTAAGGACAATGTCCTTCTACCGCGTCCTGCAGAAGAAAAGATTTCAGGAAAAAGGTCTAGAATTTCCTAAATTGCTAGAATATGAATATGTCCTGATCTTTAAGAAAGAATAGTAAATCTTTTAGGTCTTAATGTCTATCGGTCTTGTATGGGCTTTGATGAGTTAGTCTCTGCCTTAGAAAAGTGTGTTAGGTCTAGGGACAAGAGTCTTCTGGAGATTGTTAAGGATAGTCTTGTTTCGTTGTTGAGGAGTAAGATATATTGGTTTGAGAGGGAGTGTGTCGCTGAGTGTTTCTTTACGTCTAGGAGAGGTTACCTTAATGTTTGGTTTGACGAGGATGATGTTACCGGTAGTGGCACTTACTTTGTGCTTGAGGGTTTAAGCTTCGAGTTGAGGGGTCTTCCTCCTGTTATTGTTGACGCTATCGCAGAGTCAAATATTGCTAATGTAAAGGAGGCTGGTGGCGATTTTGAGATTGAGCTGAGTTCGCAGCATATTCATAAGATTGTTGTTGAACCAAGTATTGGCAGAATTGAGATTTTTCCAGTTGTCGAAGGGGCGCTGGGCGTCATGTGTAGTCCAATCTTTATTGGATTTGTTGATCATCTTTGCAGGGAAGCAGAAGAATTATCGAAGAGTGTTGTTGAGCATGCTCCTGGAATAAAGTTTGATTGTCTTGTAGAAATGTTTAGACACTACGATGTTTATGTTAGTTATCCAGTAGTCTTCGCCTGTTACAGAAATGTCCGTGGCGGAGACTTGTTAAGTTTCGCAATGTTGTATGACAGGAAGATTGACGGTTACTACCTGCTGAGACTTGAGCCCGCCAGGGAAGTTCCCACACTGTTAGAGAATCTGGTACATATCGTGCTTAATGGTATTTGCTGCAGTAGGATAAAAGCAACAGTAATCTTCAAAAAAGACACTATACCAAAAGAACATACCATTCTTACACTGTTACCACGTCATCACCTTCCTGAAAAGCTCATCTGCTGCCTCAGTTAATGAGCAACTTCTCTAAAAAGTTACAAGTTTCATATAATTTCCTGACTTGTTCCTTAGCGAGGTCTATATCTATACTTTTGACAAGATCTGTAACTAAGTTTGTTAAGTAGTTCTTATCATT
>JAMOMD010000312.1 GCA_027068725.1 Thermoproteales archaeon
ATTTGGTGAGGATTACATCCAGAAGCACAAGGACGAGCTCAAGAAGTTTGCTCCTTATAGCGAAGCATCCGTAATTGGAACCTGCTTGAGAAACCATGCAATGCTTATTGAGATGGAGGCTGGTAGAGGACCAATCTACATCCACACCGAATGGGCACTTCAGGAAGCAGCAAAGAACATGGACAAGAAAGAGTTTAAGAAGCTTATTGCAGAGGCATGGGAAGACTTCCTTGACATGTGTGTAACTCAGGCAGGACTTTGGGCATGCTTGAACATTGAGCCTGAAAAGATGCCATCCGAGCTTATGCCTACTGAGCCATATCTCCTTGGATCTCACGCAGGATGTGCAGGTGCATGGGTATGTGGACCTGATGAGGACTGGGTACCTGAGGAGTACAAAGAGCCTTGGAAGGAGATTGGACTTTACAACAGAATGACCACTGTAAAGGGACTCTTCTGCGCAGGTGACACCGTAGGTGCATCTGGACACAAGTTCTCCTCTGGATCCCATGTTGAGGGAAGAATTGCAGCAAAGGCAATGGTTAAGTTCTGTCTTGACAATAAGGACTATACTCCTGCTATCAAAGAGACTCCAGATGAACTCAAGCAGGAGATTTATGGTCCTTGGTATAGATTTGAACAGTACAAGAATGCTACAACCCACTATGAGGTAAACCCCAACTACCTCATTCCTCGTCACATTCAGGAAAGACTTATGAAGCTCATGGACGAGTATGTTGCAGGATGCTCTACCTACTACAAGACCAACAAGGTCATGCTTGAGAGAGGACTTGAACTCTTGAAGATGCTCAAAGAAGATATGGAGCTCGCAGCAGCAAGAGACCTCCACGAGCTTATGAGAGCATGGGAGAACAGGCATCGTGTATGGACTGCAGAGGCACACCTCTTACACATTCTCTTCCGTGAGGAGACCAGATATCCTGGATACTACTACAGAGCAGACTTCCCTGAGCTTAAGGACGACGAATGGAGATGCTTCACTCTTTCCAGATGGGATCCTGAGAGCAAGCAGTGGACCTTAGAGACTTATCCATATGTACAGATTATTCCTGATCCACTTGGTCCGTAAAGATTAGTTTAAGATAAATGGAGGGGGCTTTTAGCCCCCTCTTTTTTTATTTTTTCAGAGTAAACTCCCTTAATGATAAGGGGGTTTATTCTGAAAAAGTGTTTTTTAGGAGGGGATTATGGCGTTACCTATATTGGTTGTGGGAGGAGGAATAAGTGGTATAACTGCAGCCGTTGAGGCTGCTGAAACCGGTTACGAAGTAATTTTGGTTGAAAAAGAGCCAAGCTTGGGTGGTAGGGTTGCTCAACTTAGGTACTATTTCCCAAAACTTTGTCCACCAGCGTGTGGACTGGAAATTAATTACAGAAGAATTAAGACTAATCCGAGGATTAAAGTTTAT
>JAMOMD010000313.1 GCA_027068725.1 Thermoproteales archaeon
CCTTGTAGTAGCCATTGTATGGCTTAGCATCTTTGACATATGCCAACACGAGGTGCAGAAACCTAATGCCCGGTCTAAGCCTAATGAAGTTCGGATTATTGTTAAAGATCTCAAGCACAAGCTGACCCTCAAAACCAGCGTCCGCAATGGTGGGCGGAATTGATAGTCCTAACCTGGCGAGTGTGCTCCTTAGGTTGCATAGTCCAATCACGTCTTCCGGCAGCTTGATGTATTCTTCCGTTACTGCTAGTATGAAGCTTCTCGGGGGTATAATTATGACATCTCCCTTCCTTATCTCAAACATGCTCTGAATGTCAGTATCATCCATCTCCACGGGGTCAATAACCGCGTTCAACGTCTTCGGGATAGCATATTCGCATCCCAGCCTAAGGTCAAGACCATTCTCCCTAACAGTATCCTCTCTCAATGGCTCAACAACAAGCCTACCCTCCTCAATTAGCCTCTTAATCTCTAGGTAGCCAAGGAACACTCCTCCCCTACAAGAGAGCTCCTTTACGACACCTGGAGCGTGCATGAGCTATCCACAATATTGACAACTTAAAACTTTACTTCTTACCCTGCTTCTCCCTCTCCTTCTCAAGTCGTCTCCTACCCCTAAGAACAGCACGCCTATACACTGACAGGTACTGTTTGTACACTTTCCTGAGCTCGGGGTATTCATCAAGCACGAGATCGTACGCCTCAGCCAGAGGCAACAGCAGTTCTGTTGGAGAAAACAGCCATACCTGATACTCATCAAACTGCTCCTTCCTAGCAGACAAAAAGCCCGACGCAACACAGAGCTTGATTGCCTTCCTACTCTTTACCTTGCACCTCCTAGACAGAAGGAGTAGAATGTCCCTCGTACTGTACGACTCTGCACCAGTCTTAGCAACCCCCGTAATAACGGCAACAAGTGGGTCAACATAGCCCAAAGCCTCGAAAAGAGCAAGCACCTGTGCAAGAACTTTACCAATTGCCTTTTCCTTCACTGTAGAAGCACCTTAGTCCAGTACTTTAAACCCAATGCAGATATCGTACTCCTATCCACTGGAGCACTAGACGTCGTCCTACGTAGACCACGAAACCTCTTCAACCTAGTATAATCTAGGGAAATGGCGACAGCCGTCGGCACAAACACTACCTTGCCGAGCCTCTCCAGTCTCTTCTTGAAGGCAAACTCCTCCTCCCACCACAACTCGCCAAAAGTTCCCTGTGAACCAAGGTCAAACCCACCTGCCCTGTAGTATGCTTTCTTTAGGAAGCTACTGTTCATTCCAGGAAACACCGAGCCATAATACGCACAGAGCATCCACCAGCCAAGCAAAGTCCTGAAGTCCACCCTAGTCAGCTCGTTCATGCATAGACAAACACCGTGAGTACCAACAACATTCCTCTTCTCAACATATGGCTTCAACAGTT
>JAMOMD010000314.1 GCA_027068725.1 Thermoproteales archaeon
TTCAGCGGAACTGGGTGATGCACGCTTATGACTTTACCTCTGAATGGGTCAGTCACTGTAGCAGGAGTGTTGTTAAACACAGTTGCACCGAAGAAGTTCTTCAGTGCGTCATCTCCCTTGAAGTAGTCGCCCCAGATGCGTACCTCAAAGTCTCCAGTAACTCCACCAGGCCCTCCGATTACCTGCACAGCAAGGTTCTTCTTTGCCTTCGGGCAGGTGTTCACCAGAGGGTTAGTGCTTCTATGGTCTCCAAAGATTATCTTTCTTGCTTCAGAGTGCAGGAAGACGAACGGATACTGGTTGTTGTCTATGATGAGCCTCACAAACATATTCTCTATGTTGCCTCCATTAGTAGGCGGTATTATTTCTATTTTATGTATCTGGAAAGCTTCATCGTTGCCAACGCTCACAACGTCTGAAGTAACAACACTGTTCTCTGCAATCGCACCAGAATGCTTAAATCTCAGAAGTACTCTATAGTCGTACTTATTCATTTATATCACCTCACACTTGCTCTACTTTAACAGGTACTTCATTACCAAATCCAGCAGCTCCGAAGAGTGGTCTTATGATAGGACCTGCTGTCGGGTGTCCTCCAAGCACTGTATTAAGGAAAGTCATTATACCTGGCAGAGCAGCACCTATAGCTAGTCCATACATAACTGGCTTCCAAGTTGAGCCAGGCTCCATATCTCTGCCTACCATATAGAGGACACCTCCAACAGCGAAGCCACTGAGCATACTGATAATCGCTTTCTGGAAGTCGGAGCCACCTATCTTGCCAGCTATGAAGTTGCCGACAAGGGCTCCAACGGCGAAGCCACCTACAGCTCCGCCTACCATTGCAAGGTTAGGTCCTGTGAAGTAGTCCTTGAAGTTCTCAAAATCCATTCTTATCACCTCTTTAATTTAATTACACCGTTATCGGGTGTGCTTTCTCAAGTTCACTTGCAAAGTGTGTTCTAATATATTTCAGAGCCTGCATCTTTGAGTTGAAACCGCTAGCAATTATCTGCTCGATAGTTCCTTTCTTTCCACTCTCACCAAGCAGAGCAGCCCACTCAGGCACTATACCAATAGAGCCATCTGCATATTTCACAACTGCAACACCTTTTACTTTGTTTCTCATTCCGCGTGTGTATGTAACTCCAACTTTCTCAGCTGCAGCTTTTCTCACGACATCAGCAGCTGTCTGCTGAACTTCGTAGAGATTCTTGCCAGACTTTGTCTTGATTTTCTTGTATGCTTCTCCTTTAACCATCTTCCAAGGCACTGCTCTCTTGATAACAATCTTGTTCAGGTCTTCCAGCTTACCCCAAGGCACTGGATAAATGCTATGCCCGGGGTCGTTCTGAAACTCTACCAAATCCTTCAAAGTTGCTGGCTTATATGTTACTTTAAACATTTTGCTTCACCTCCTT
>JAMOMD010000315.1 GCA_027068725.1 Thermoproteales archaeon
TGGTATAGGGTATGCATCTATGCTTCAGGTTGGTGCACTTGCAGTGAAGTCAAAGGCTCCACTATGGGCTGCGATTGATGCATGCAGTGCATTGCTGGATGGCTGCAAGGACGATACTAGAGTAGTGTCGTTAGCTACAACATACTCAGTACTTCTAGAGAAGGACCTGGATAAGAAGGACAAGGTTCTAGTTACTCCATGTGCAGTTAATCTGTACTTTGAGGAAAGCTCATTCACCACGGACGAAGTTGTTGAGACAGCCAGAGGAGAGCATAGGAAACTGTTCCTGACAGTGCAGCCAGTTGTCATACCTGTAGAGCTTGTTCGCGTACCTGGTGAAGAGGCTGCATATTGGGACTTAACCCATCCTGATGTTGTGTTCAAAGAGGCTGACGTTGCTATATATGACATAGATAGATTGTATGATATTGCTAGGAAACTTGCACTAGTAGTCTTCAAGAACGAAAATGCCTTCGGAAAAATTGTTGAAAAATGTAGAAGTGAAATAGGTAGTTTATCAAAAGATACTGCATGTAGGTGCATCCTTATGCCTCTCACATCGTATATTATTAAGTTCCTACATAGTATTGCAGGAATTAAAGAACAAGGTAATTTAGACTATGTATGTGGTAAGTTGTTGGAGTTAGTAGAGGAGCATTATGCTTCATATGTAGTGAGTGGATTACATGTCTCGAGAGAACTTGAGGATCTTAATAGTATGCTCAATAGTGTGCTTAGGTCAGTGTATGGTTATTATATTGAATTGGCGACAAGGTACTCAGCCTTAGATGCTGCTAAGGCATTGGCAGCGAACTTGTTGAGAGAGTATGCTCGTGCAAGTGAGGATCTCTCGAGAATGTTGTTGAGAGATCTCGTGGTTGCTGTTTCCGTTCTTGGTGTTGTTCCTTTGGAGGATATTGCTATGTTTATCAAGATGTTGTTCGGTGGTGTACGAATATGAGCTCGCGTGTTGTTCTCGAGGTCTATCTCAGATCTAGGACGTTGCTTAGTGTAGGAACAGGATTTAGAAAGGGAGTGCTGAGTCCTGATGTTATAACAGTTCGTGATGAAATTACAGGTCTACCATTTATTCCTGGCACGACTCTCAAGGGAGTTATCAGGAAGATAGCATCGCAGATAGTGCCAGGCTCCTGCATGTCTGTTGCTACGACAGGCATAGAGGAACCACTTACATGTGGTATAGAGCTTGAGAGAGGAACAAGAAATGAGCTATGTCCAGTATGTAGGTGCTTTGGCACAGCACACTTACCTGGATACATAATTGTTGAGGATGCGCATGTTGTAGATGAGCAGAAGGAGCTACTAAGCAAGATTGCAGGTCACGAGGTGACGTACACTCATGTATCAATTTCGAGGTTCCTAAGTACAGCAGAGCGAGGAAAGTTATGGACT
>JAMOMD010000316.1 GCA_027068725.1 Thermoproteales archaeon
GTACAGGTTCGAAAAATATTGTTGCCTACTAAACATATTTGGTCACATACTCGACCTAACACCGGTAGATTATGCAAATTCAATAGTCTTCCAAGTAAAGAAAAGGCTGCTAGAACACGGTATATCGTGTATTACACCAGATGATATTGTCTTCATGCTTGCAAATACGCAGAAACTCCCACGACTAGAACAAGAATATCGCAACACCCTAGTAAAGCTTGTTACTGAGCTCAATTACTGGCCAGATGTTTGTGCACTAATCCACAACGGTGAAAAGAAGCTGTACTTTACCCTGGACGTACTATACTACAACTGGCATAGACAAAACAGGGAACTAATACCACTACTGGTGAAAGAAAACATAAAATTCGTAACAAAACTACACGAAGAAACAAGACACAAAGTATACGCAGTAATAGTCTTGAAAAATGTTCCCTTTCTATTAAGGATACATCAGAAAATCCTAAAGAAGATACCAGAACTTGAACAGTTCGTCAAACTAGGAAACAACGAACAAGTCAGGACAAGGCTCGTAATAGCGGGAACAACTCTACTCGGTGTTGAAGACGAAATAACTAGCGAACTTTTGGCACTACTTATTGCTCATCAGAACTAAGGTACTCATCAGGCTCAGTGTTAAACACCTTCTCAGTGAGCGCAGCAAGCACTGGAGCTTCAATACACCTCCATCTACACTTCAGCGTCTCCCTATCAGAGTAGACATTCAATAAGCGAAGTCTTTTGTCCCTAACATTGACACTAAACTCAATATTGAACTTCTTGCCATTGTCAAAGTAGTCGACTCTGAGACCATCAACAAGCACGTTCCATGCTGATACGAACCCTACTGGGTTGAGACGAACATAAGCTTCCTTGAATTTAGACTCTTTCCAAACAACAAACTTAGCATAGTCCTCACATAGTTCAATGCTCATTAGAGAGCCTACACTGGTCCTGATAGACGGTATCGGTACCTTAGTGCACTTATTCATAATAATTTCATTGGGATTAACCCTATAGTTCAGACTAAAGTATAGCATTAACGAAAGCACTGAAATCGCCAAGAACCTACTAGTCTCAAGGAGTGGATCGAAGCTTGAATAGACAAAAGATGGGACTCCTCTAACAAATATTGGCAATAAGTCAAGTGCACTCATGCCAAAGACCTCTCTCCTAAACTCATCAACATCATAGACACCAACAATTTCTTGGCAAATCTCGTAGTTAAGTATGAAAAACTTGTCACTAGAAAACACACCAACAGGAACACCATTATACTCGGGACATGTCGCTCCCTTTAGCAGAAAGACAAGACCGTGAACACTAACAAGCAACTTATCACACAGCTCAAAGACCCACTCATTAAGTAACTCATCATATCCACACTTAGTTACCGGTATGTATCTCGGCTTT
>JAMOMD010000317.1 GCA_027068725.1 Thermoproteales archaeon
CGTCACCCATTGAAACACCTTGTTAATAATATGAGACTCCTCTTTTGTCGGTATGATATATTTCGCAATTATCTGCCTCACCTCTCCGAGAGTCAACATGTCTTTAAGAACTGGATATACTGGTAACCTGATCTTCGGTGGTGATAGTAGTGGCATATCTACCTCATCAATAATGTCTAAATGTGGTACTGTTCCTCCACCTCTCTCAACTATTGCGTACCTCTGCTCTAGGAAGCTTGTAATCGTTAAATTAAGCTTCAAGCTATGTGTAGTACATATTATGTGAGGATCAGTAAACAGTGACCTATACTGAGGCTCGAAGAGTAGGAGGTAAAGCACGGCCTTGTATGGACAGACCGTCTCTGGGTCAAGCTGGCTGTTCGGCTCGCTTGCGAGCTCGTTAACGAGCTTCATGGCGCTGTCACGTTCAGTATCTATGATGTCTATGCCCTTCTCTAGAACCATCTTCAGGAAAAGTGCGTTTCCTCTCCCTCTTGGACATGTCCTACATAGGAAGGATAGTGTTGTCTCTACCTCACTATATAGTGCATACTCGAACAATTGTGGTACTAGTTGCCTAGCTATTCTCCTCCCCTTCATCTCGAACTGTAGCCATAGTTTAGCAATGTTTCTAGCGTCTAGACCAGCCTTCTTTAGGTTGAAAATGATGCTTCTATATCTATCCAACATTTCTCTTGCTGGGCATGAATATATTGAGCCTCTGAGAATGAATAGTCTTGGTCTACGGTACACGTATGCTCCTCTACTAAACATGTCTATGTAACATGACTTGATCTTTTTCGCGAAATCTGACAAGGTGTTGTGTGTTGGTACTGCTACATGTATGCTGGAGAGTCGCCTACATTCATCATATATTGGCGATATTGCGGACACTATCCTGAGGCTGAGGAGCCCCATTCCATAGGTCTTACCTGTTCCCGGTGGAGCAACTAGGAACAGTACTCTCCTAGTCTTGAAAAATTTCTCTAGAACCTGAACATAATGTTCAGAAAGGTGCTCGTCCTCGACCTCGATCAGGTCGACGTTCTTCTTCTCAAAGGGCATATGGTTAAGATGTGGACACATGCTTAAGAAGCTTTTCCTCAAGGTCACGAGGAATTGAGGTAGCGACTCCGATGGTGATTTGCCTCTGTCTAAAACCTAGATGTGGGTAGTACTGCCAAAAAAGGCATAAATAATCACAATTAGGCACATCATGATGTGCCACTTTCTGATGAGTCGGCACAGAACCGAGTCTCCGCAGGGATACGTTACCTAGAGAAGTGACTTTCCTCCTTCAAAACAAGGTTACTTACCGAAAAACAGCAGAAAATAACAAATCTATGAAATAGGGTAAACTTTTGTGGAGAAGTTCACGTTCAACTTCATATGGGGGGAAAAATGAGGAATTG
>JAMOMD010000318.1 GCA_027068725.1 Thermoproteales archaeon
CTCCGTCTTAATCTCGTATTCTAGTCTATGAATTATAGATTTGACATATGTTGAAGGTTCTTTTCCTTCTGACCTACTCTTAACCTCTGCTAAGAGGGCTGCCGAGTATTCTGCATTATTTTCATACTTCATCAACATGTTTAGGTATACTTTCAGTAACTTAATTGCGAGAAGTCTAGAAAGTCTAGGATTTCCATACGTGACCTCGGTAACAGACTTGTATGCTTGAGATTGTACGTAAGTTGCAACAACTTTAAACCACAGTAGTAGCTTGTCATCACGTATTTCGGTTGGTTTCTTCAGGATTGGCTTCCTGTAGTGCACGTAGAAGGAATCGATTAGTATTGCTGGATCACACTTCTCTATTCTTGTTAGGAATTTTCTCTTAGCTTCAAGTGCTACTTCTCGTGCTCTATAGAGTGTGAGAGGATCCTCGTAATCCACGTTAGCGAGTACACCACGTACAAGTCCTCTAGGCTGCATGTCCAGTCTTTCCTACATGCATCACTGATGTCGAGTAGCTTTATGTTTGCTTCTTCTTAACTATGAGTAATCCGTCTTCTCTAACATCGATAACAATAATCTCTTCTCCTGCCTTAATCGTCTCTTGTGATGTTGCTCTCCAGTACTCTCCACATATCTTGACGTACCCCACCTTTCCTGGCTCAATATCGTCAACAGCAGTACCTGTTCTACCTCTCGGATTAATCATTCGCTCAGAGTATGGTCTAGCTCTTAGTGTATCTACAATTAGCTTAATCACTGCTACAGTAAACACGACTAGTGCAGTAACTGCCATGTACAGGACAGTGCTTGCAGAGATCTCTGGCACCTGAACTGCTGGTCCTGCAATTATGCATGGTATGCCAACAATTAGGTAAAGAGCACCGACACCAAGTGCAGCACCATGAAATGCACCGTGCTTTAGTACCTCTAGAAGCATTAGTACTACCCCTACGATACTCATCAGGATACCGGCAATAATTGGGGGAAGAGACCAGCATATTACAGGCATGAGAGCGAGAAGAAGACCAACGACGGATAGTGGTGTCTTTCCTGTTATAGCACCTAGAACAATTAGTCCAAGCCCGATAGCAAGTACGAGAAGTTGAAATGGCTCTGATAGAAATATATTGGCTAGCGGTATCATCCTGGCTGTTCACCTTCTTGACCCTTCTGCTCACCTCCTCCCTGAAGTGCCTTGAGTATTGCAGGTGCAAGTGTCGTTAACTCAAGTGTGCTTGGAACAACAATTACGAGATTCTTATATCTTGCAATCTCTATAAGAGCATCAATCTGCCTGAGCAGTAGCGCAACATTGTTCTGTGAGTACTTCTTGGCTGCCTCGAGATATCTCTCGGCAGCTTTTAGATCAGCCTCAGCCAGTATAACTTTAGCTCTTCCTGTTCTC
>JAMOMD010000319.1 GCA_027068725.1 Thermoproteales archaeon
TCCACTAGGTGCTCTTCTGACAGTCACAATTAGTCTTCTTGTAGGAAGTGGAATTGGCCCAGATACCGATACTCCACACTTCTTAGCAATTTCAACAATTTCCTTTGCAAGCTCCTCAACCTTCTTATGATCTGTTCCCCATATCCTTATTCTTGCCTTTCTAGGCATATCTCGCAATCAGCCTAACAGCTAGGTCTCTTTAAGCATTGCTAACCAAAACTAAGAATTCACAATACGAGATAGACAAGTCAGGTAAAGAGATAGAGAAGTGACGAGTGCACGTACTATGTTTTGAGGAAAATTCAGAAAAGATAGACTAAGGGCGTAAACTCGAGTTGAGGTATTGTTCGAATTTTTAGGTCTTAATCTCGACCTTTGCTGGCTTTACTTCGATTATCTGTCCTGCAGCTACTGTTCTACCCATGTCTCTCAGTGCAAATCTTCCCAGTGGTGGGAAGTCTGCGAACTTCTCTGCTACTACTGGCTTCAGTGGCTTTAGTCTCACGATTGCTGCGTCACCCTGCTTGATGAACTGTGGCTTGTGCTCAATTGTCTGTCCTGTTCTTGGGTCTAGCTTGGCTATGATCTCAACGATCTGTGTTGGTACTGTTGCTGTGTGGATGTGCATGACTGGTGCATATCCTACGCTTATTGCTGTTGGGTGCCATAGGACTACCATTCTTGCAACAATCTCCTCGGCAACTGTTGGTGGGTTCGTTACGTGACCCATTACGTCTCCTCTCCTGATGTCCTTCTTCTCGATGCCTCTCACGTTAATTCCAACGTTGTCTCCTGGCTTGGCTTCGTTGATCTTGATGTGGTGTGTCTCGATGCTTCTGACATCGCCGACTTTTGCTGGTGGCATGATGACTACCTTGTCACCTACCTTGACTACTCCTGTCTCAACTCTGCCTACGACTACTGTACCGACTCCTGTTATTGTGAACACGTCCTGAATTGGCATTCTGAATGGCTTGTCAACAGGTCTTGGAGGTGGCTCAAGCATGTCGAGTGCCTCTAGTAGTGTTGGACCGTTGTACCATGGCGTGTTTGGACTTCTGTCCTTGATGTTGTCGCCCTTAATTGCGCTGACAGGTATGAATGGTATCTTGCTTGGGTCATAGCCTAGTAGCTTCAGTAGCTTAGATAGCTCGTTCTTAATCTGCTCGTATCTCTTCTGGTCGTAGTTGACTACGTCCATCTTGTTGACTGCAACGATTAGCTGGTTTACTCCCAGCGTTCTGATTAGGAATAGGTGCTCTCTAGTCTGGCCCTGTGGTCCGATTCCAGCCTCGTACTCTCCTGGTCTTGCTGATACTACGAGTAGTGCTGCGTCTGCCTGGCTTGCTCCTACGATCATGTTCTTGATGAAGTCTCTGTGACCTGGCAGGTCAATTATCGTGAAGAAG
>JAMOMD010000320.1 GCA_027068725.1 Thermoproteales archaeon
ATGCTCCAAGTGTTATGAGTACATTTCTCAGTTGTCTTTTCTGTATACTTATGAGTTCTCTCACATATTCCGTGTCTTTTTCTATTAGTTTAGAGAGGTCTGCCGATGATAGTCTTTCAAGAGCTCCTGTCTTAACGTTCTTGAGGTATTCATGTACTTCACGCATTCTTTTTCTGAAGGCTAGACCAACTTTGGCGAACATTGCTCCCATTATGGCGATTATGTACACGATGACTAGGTACTCGAATATTGGAGTATGGTAAGTCTGTCCAAGTGCGACCAGTAGAGGTATTATAAGCACGGCAAGTGCAGGAAGTACATACGTTACTATAATGGATGAGCGATCTCGCATTTATTATCGGGTCTGACCATAACCTGATGGCTATAAGCCTTACTGTAGTTGTTGATGAGATAGCGAGAGATAGAGAGTTACTACCTGAGAATACGTGCGTAATACATGTTCAGGATAGGGTCTGCGGTAGATCTCTGTTAATTAACTGTGGAGGATCACCAAGCGCGTTATTGAACAATTGCGAGAAGCTGAATATCGATATCTACGACGTTGATGTTGTTGTACTGACTAGCGTATCGGTTAGATACTGGTCAAGCCTGAAGTTTCTTCTCGAGAGAACTCGAAGAAACACGACCGTAGTGTACCCGTACTGTAATAATTTTCAGATGTATAACATAGAGAGTCTCTGTCGCAGACTTAAGATCAGGAACGTCGCGCTGGCCCAGAGTATCGACTTATGTAGTCACGTGAAGCTGCTACTAGTCAATGTTACTAGTACATATGCTGAGATACAGGTTGAGCTACGAGGCGAAGACAAGAGTCTTGTAGTAAGTATTCCTAATTTAGGAGCTGCCGCAGATCCTGATAGACTGCTCATGATTAAGACAAATCTTCAACTCTGCTCAATTCCTCTTTCACCTCTCATGTTAGACTATACAACAATTGTTAGAAGATTATGTACTAGAGCACGTTCATACACTACTGTTTACATGTGTAATCCCACACCTCTCGAGGTTCGGAAAGAGTTGCGAGACAGATGCTCGGCCTTCAGAGATTCCTATGTTGGTCTCAGACTATCACTATGATAAAATGTTCAGTGAAGTAACGTAAGCTCTAAGCTTAAGGACTCTCCACTTCAGGTAGAGGAGACGTGAATCTGCTAGATATTGTAGTGCTAGTTGCTGCATGGTTCGTCCTGATAGGTGTGCTATATCTTGTACAGAAGCTTAGGAGAATAAGCTCGTCTATTCTTAGAATATTCTATGCCGCTGCCATAGTTGTTAGAGGGCGAGAAAATGTTGAGAAAGTTCTAGAGAAAGCTAGTAGACTAGTAGCTTCGATACCAGACAAGATCCTGATAATTCTCGTATGTACAATCTTTGCTGTGACA
>JAMOMD010000321.1 GCA_027068725.1 Thermoproteales archaeon
ATGGCGGGCTCTGGACCCCTGCGGGGGAGATGCGGGCGGTCCGCGGCTAACCCTTCTAAAATTTTCACAAAATCCTTACCCTAAACATTCCCTGTCGATGAAACTGAGTAGCAACTGCCAGTCTTGTGGTGTCTTGCAGAAGACTCCTAGATTACCTATCTTGACTTTCTTTAGACCAGCTTCTTTCAGTGCGTAGAATGCATTTATCATTTCTATAACTGTTGGCTCTCTGTTCTTTAGTTTATACTGTGGGAAGTATGCTATTAACATTGTTGGGATGTCTGGATCTATGCTTGCAATATATTTTCCAAATTCCTTAATTTGGTCTAATTCAACAACTCCTGGAATGTATAATAGTACTATTTCAAGAACTATATTGTATTTCAGTGCTAGCTCAGGAACTTTAAGTACCCACTTATTTGTAGTTCCTGTTAGCCATTTATAGACATCTTCTCTATATGCCTTAAGGTCTAGCCATATTGAATCTAGTCCAGCCTCTGCATATCTTCTCAGGTTTTCTTCTGTGAGTCCATAGCCGTTTGTCTCAATTTTTATCCAAAGTTTAGGAGCTTCTTCTTTTAGTTTTCTAAAAAGTTTTTCGTAAAAGTCTACTCTACAGTATAGGTCTCCACCTGTGAAGGATATTATGTTCCTAGCAGGTCCCCATCCTTGAGGACTTAGAACTACTTGATGTGGTTCTAGTTTTCCTGGGCATAGTGGTCCTCTTATTCCACGTGTTGCACATAGACCACAGTGCATGCATAGGTCGCTTGCATGCCACATTGTTGCACGTTCACGAGGTTCCCATACTGTGACCATGTCCTGATATTCCTTAGCTTCTCGTACAATGTCCTCAATTGAGTACCAGGAGCCAGCTGGTGTTCTGCTGAAGTACCAGCTATGGCACATCTTGCAGTCATGGTTACAGCAGGACTGGTATACTGAGAGGTAGTCTTCAGGTCGGCTCAGCTGTATGTCGTATATTAGCCTGTAGGCTCTCCCATTCTCGTACTTTATGCCTAGCTCACAGGGTCTGTACTGTCTGCCCTGGTACACTATGTAGCAGTTGCAGGGCTCGTAACCCTGAAGTGCAAGTATGCAGACCTTGCGAAGCTGCTCTTCACTTAATGGCTGGCTAAGCATCATGATCTAGCTGGTAAAGTAACGATAAACCTCATGTCGATTGGCCTTGCCTTGAGTGTTATGTCACTCATTGATATAATATCAACATCGCGCTTTGCGTATTCGAGGACGTTATCCTCCGTTATTCCACCAGACACCTCTACGAGAACTCTTTCTCTCAGACCTTCCTGATTTAGTAGCTCCAGCGTGTAATCTATGAGATCTAGCGTGAAATTGTCGAGCATTATAATATCAGCACCAGCACGTGCAGCTTCA
>JAMOMD010000322.1 GCA_027068725.1 Thermoproteales archaeon
ACGGGTCCTAGTATCGAGGTATAGAGCACCATCTTTGAGAGAGCTTGAGGAGTACAGGCAGGGCCTTATCTACGATCAGAGCATAGCTGCACAATGGGTTGCGCATGTACTACAGCCTGAAAGGGGAGAAGTGATACTAGACATGAACTGTGCACCTGGTGGAAAGTTAACACATTTTGCACAATACTCAATGTGTTGTTCCTGGGTTATTGGATTTGATAGAAGTATTCCCAAGGTTAGGGAAACTATTGAACATGTTAAGAGACTTAGACTTGACTCTAGTATTGATGTGCTACTGCACGATTCTAGGTATGTCGATATCGATTTTCCAAGACTTGTAGGAAAAGTTGATAAGGTTCTAATAGATCCACCATGTACTAGCCTCGGAGTTCGACCCAAGATTATTGACATAAAGTTGTATGAAGATGTTGAAATAACGTTTCGATACCAGGTACAGTTTCTAAAACCTGCATATAGGATATTGAAGAAAGGAGGCGTTCTAGTATACTCAACCTGTACTCTAACTCCTCTAGAGAATGAGCATGTTGTTGAGGAGGCTACAAAACTAGGATTTGAGGTAGAGTACGTTGACATACCGTACAAGTATCCAGGTATTACAAGTCACGAGTGGAGCTACATGGTTGCGAGATTTCTACCTCATATTCATGATCATTCGCCTGGCTTTTTCATTGCTAGACTAGTCAAGAGGTAATTTTACTCATTCAGAATTGGTACTTGTCTTGAGGATATGATTATCGAGAAATTTCCTGAAGATATTGTGAGAGAAGGAGACTATGTGCTTCTAGTTGGTGCTAGTGAGAAGCTGAGGCTTATAGTTAGGGTAGAGAAGGGCAAAGTTGTCTCTACAATACGTGGTAATGTTAGACTGGACGACATTATAGGTAAGGAACTTGGTTCGAAAGTTAGGACAAGTCTTGGTGAGGAGCTGACCATAACGAGACCAAGCATTGAGGAGTTTATGTTAGAGAAGTATGATAGGCCAACACAGGTCATATATCTGAAAGATGCTGCTTACATAATTCTCAAGGCTGAGATTGGGCCTGGCTGTACTGTTGTTGAGGCAGGAAGCGGAAGTGGGTTCATGACAACGTTTCTCGCACTTCATGTGCAGCCTAACGGCAAGGTCATATCTTACGATGTACGTCGAGAATTTCAGGAAGTAGCTATGAGAAACGTGAAAATGCTTGGACTAGACAAATTTGTGGAGTTCAAGATACGTGATGTCATTAAGGAGGGCTTTGACCTACCTGATAAGTCTGTTGATGCTGTTATTCTAGACATGGCTAAGCCATGGGAAGTCCTGAGCGAGGCCTACAGAGTACTTAAACATGGGAGATATCTTGTACTATACTTGCCTAGCATACTTCAGGTTGATAAGGTACTGCGAGAGTACAGAAAGCACGGTTTTGCTGATCCTGAAGTCGTCGAGGTTCTTGTACGTAAGTGGAAGCCGGTGAGCGAGGAGCTTAGACCAGATACGTGGATGATTGCTCACACAGGTTTTCTAGTGTTTTTGCGCAAGCCCTAGCTATTTAAGGTAGTTTTAATCTCTGTCGTCGACGGTAGAAGTACCTGAGCTGTAGAGTCTGACCTTATCATAAGCTTGCTTAAGTGTTACATAGGTGTCACAAATTATGAAAGCAAGCAATCTAGTACTCAGAGAAAGGAGAGAGGAACCAGGAAGACTCTACATGCTCGTGCTCAGGACAGACGATAGAGTCGGCGTTCTCTATTCCTGTACGAGAATCGTCTCAGAGGCTGGTGTTAACATAATTTCTGCACATGTAATACCTGTCAGACATGGAGATAGGAGAGAATCGAACATTGTACTGTTCGTAAATAAGCTTCCGCCAGACGTGCTTGAACAACTAAGACAGCTAGACTTTGTACGTGAAATGAGAGTATACGTTCTCACTATCCCAGAAGACTCTACCTGTGACGTAATTCTACTACCAGCTGCTGCGCTGCAGGAAGCCATGAGAAGCATACTTGAATCCTATGGCGAGGCTGTGTACGGAACACTGTTCCACAAGTTAGGATATCTCCAGGGCTACTCACTTGCAAGTGAGCATTTTGGCTGTGTTCCACTTGATGGATGTCCAACAGCAATCCTGAAACTGAACGCTATCTTTAACATTCTTAAGGCTGTGAACCTGATACGTGACTTCAAGATACAGCAAGTAGATCAGAAGCTTCTCGAAATCTGTGTGAAAGATCCTATTGAGCTGAGAGGAGGCAAGCGAGGACTACCCTGCTACTACACTAAGGGTCTTGTACAGGGAATATGCGACTACATATTTGGCAGATGTAGCATAGTTGACGTCAAGGTAAACGAGAACGAGGGCAAGTGCTGCATTTATGTAGAACTAGTTTAAGCTTATCGTCCTAGTCTTGGTCTCCAAGATAACTACTTCTTCATATTTAAGTCATTGGAATATACGCTAGTAACGGAGGAGACACAGGTATGACACAACAAGCTACTCTAAGCGCAAATCCTACACACATCATAGTTGGACAGCTAAGATCGAAAGAGGTAACTAAGCTACTTGAGAAGCTCAGAGATATCACTAAAGAAGCATCACCGGACACGTTAGTACTACGACTACACGAGAACACCATGGCCATGCTAGTACAGTCAGCCAACGGCAAGCTAGTGGACTCGCTTGAGAATCTTCACGATGTTGTAAAGAACATGACACACATAGTCCTGCCAGTACTCTGGCTAGTGTCTGTAGATGTGGAATCTCTAGCCAAGGCCATGGAAGACATTATCGAATGCGCTGGAGCAGAGCTAGTCATACCACTACTGTTTAGACTAGGCTACATCTATGGTAGGGAACTAACAAAGAAACTCCAGACAGGAGAGACAATACTCGACAAGGTTAGACTAATGCTAGAATTCTTGAAAGCTAGTGGATTTTTCAAAGACTATTCAATACTACAGCTGAGTGCTAAAAGAATTGAGATTATTGCAAAAGTAGCATCAACATACGTGCCACTACTACACATCGTGCGTGGAATAATAGCTGGCACAGTCAGTGCAATATTCGAGAAAGCATTCACCTGCGACGTCAAACTACTACATGGAGATCTCGTCATACTGACAGCATATCCCTACGCAATAGGCAAACCATCACCTTCCTAACATTTTCACAATAACTCTCCTTCTAGTAAGCTCCTTAAGCCAGACTTGAAGCAACTTAGTATCTCTGCCTCTACGAACCTCAACAACAATTTCCCTATCCTTATTTCTGAATTTTACACTAACATCAAAACCGAGTTCTTTTGAAAGTTCTACAATATCTCTCTCAGACACGTCAGGTATCTTATTAACATCTCCACAGGGACCCCACTCACATGCGACACATCCAAGACCAGCAGCCTCAATATTTGCTCCACAGGCAGCTTCATATACCCTGAACCCGAGCTTCTCTGCAAGTTTAGCAATGCTTTCCTTAAGATCACTTCCACGAATGGGCACTTGCTCAGTCGCACTTAGCTTTCTAACCCTGTCCGATAGGTCAACGCCGACTCTTTTCAAGTTCTCAAAAATTCTCTTAGTTACTCTCAGTGTGCCGAGCACCACAGTCCTGATGCCAGCTGACTTACATAGATTCAGGATGTCTTCGGCATCCCGATCGGTAAATCCTGGGATTATTGGTCTGATGAATGCTGATACGTGAATACCGACATTTATTAGACGTCTACAGGTCTCGATTCTCTCCTCAGGAGGAGGAGCCTTAGGTTCAAGCTTCCTGTAGTCTCGAAGTGCGACTATGGTCATTAGAAAGCTTATGTGTGGGACATGTTCAGCTATCTTGAATATAGTATCATCATCAAGTGTAAGCTTTGTACTTATCTGAACTGGGTTCTTTATTGTACCAAATTCTCTCAGGTACTCGAGTGTCCTATCCCTAGTCTCAGGTAAGAAAGGCTCGGAGACTGCGCCCATTGCAATCATTGTCCCTCCAGGACCCGGGGCAAAGTATGGATTAACCACGAGCGCGTACAGCATTTCCTTTCCAGTCAATGGGTATGGCTTTACCTTAGCAGGAAAACCCATGTCATATATGTAACAATATACGCATGCCATTGGACAGCCAATTCCTGTGTGCACAGTCATACCACAGGGACGTGGTGGCCTACGTGCATGATGATCACTCCTAACCTGACTCGCCCTTGAGCCAAGCTCCTGTTCGAGTCTTTCAGCTAATTTTCGCTTTCTCTCAACGTACTTAACAAGATCCATGTACTTGGCTTGATTTTTCAGAGCTTAAACTCTCCTAGGCGTAGCTTGACAGTGACTTTCCTGGATGTCTTCTAAGCCACTCCTCTGGACTTATGCAGAATTTCCTCTCGACCTCAGGTCTGTGGAAGTTATTGTACGTGCAGAATGGTATTATTCTACCGTCAGGAGTAGCATAGTGTATTGTGCATCTTCTTACTCTCTCAACATCGTAGTTCATAACGTCCATGAAGTGCATTATTCCTAGTCCAACAATGTTAAACATGAACTCAGCAAGAGACTGATAGTCCTTTTTCACTATCACATTCATTAATAAGTCACGCACAAGCTTATGTCTAACATACTTCAACAACTTGAGAAGCTTCGCCTTTGCAATACTCTTCCATACGCCACCCTTGATTGCTGTCCAGTAGATATCCCAGCAGAATCTCTCAAAATCATCTACGTCAACTATCCTGGTTATTGGTATTGGCTTCTTCTGGTCAGGATCGTAGTAAATGAATGCTGATGCTCCACACACAGGATTATTCGTGAACAGAGGCTTCTCATGTCCTGTCAATACCTCTAGTGCACGTGCAAGTGCAACAGGCCAGTTGACTGGTCTCCAGTCCCATCTTGAGACTAGGCCATTTGTCTGCTTCTCAATCTCTATGATTACGTCAGGTATCGTTATTCTCATTCTTCTAAGCTCTTCAGGACTGTATAGTCTTGCACATCCTGCAAAGGCTATTGGCTGAATGTTGACCCATCTAACAACATCTCTATTCTCAATAGCGAACTCGACGATCTTTCCAAGATCCTTATCGTTGTATCCCTTTATTGCAGTAACTACGAGGACTATGGATCTGTGTCCCAGCTTTCTGGCATTCTCTATTACTCGAAGCCTAACGTTGACATATGCTACTGGGCTGTACCTCCTGTACTTCCACACGAGCATGTTGTTTGGATCAACAGTATCACACTGTAGATAGAGTGTGGATAATCCAGCCTCCATCAGTGCCTTATAGTAATCGAAGTCGAAGGCTAGCCTGATGCCGTTCGTGTTTACTTCAACGTGATTGAACCCGTACTTCTTCGCTATTCTAATAATTTCAGGAAGGTCGTTTCTGAGCGTTGGCTCTCCACCACTTAGCTGAAGTGCATTAGGTGCCCAAGGCTTCTCACTTCTCAAGACCTTGATCATCTTCTCGATAGTCTCAAGGTCAGGCTCGTACACGTACTCGAGCCTATCCTTCACATCTGCGAAGCATACTGGACACCTCATGTTGCACCTGTTCGTGACATCGATTATGGCAAGGATCGTGTTTGATCTATGTAGTGGACAGAGACCACACGCAAATGGGCACAGACCACGCTCACGCACGTACTTCATGTCTACGTTCGGATTTGCGACTCCCTTTCCAATGTACTCAGGTCTATCCCACTGAATGTAGTAGTAGTACAGCTCAGCATCTCCCCAGTAGAGGTCAAGGAACATGCCATGTTCAGGACACCTCTTCTTTATCCATATGGCACCATCATGCTCGTAGACCACTGCCTCGATAAGCTTCCTACAGACAGGACAGACACTGTGAGTACGCTTGACTACTCTAGAATCTGGAGGAAGCTGATAACGCTCCTTGTAGAGCTGCTGAATCTTAGGATCATTAATGAACTGCCTATACCTCTCAGGAAGGTTAAATCTAGAAAGGTCAACTAACTTACCAACCTGCTGAACAGCCTTGACATCCATCTAGTCAGGTAAGTCCAAGTCCTAGATTTAAGTTATGTCTAAGTAACCCCATGTTAAACGTGTTAAACCGTAAATTCTAGACAGGACGTACACTACATAATGAAGACGTGCCTCACAGAGCTCGTAATTGCTGGACTATACTACACTGAGGAAATGCCTAGATCAAAACTATTCTACTACCTCTTCCTCCTAGACTATGTCGCACAAGCAAAATTAGGCGAACCACTAACAGGACTACAGTGGAAAAAGTACCACTACGCAATATATCCAGACAACAGACACGATGTTCAGAACGTTCTTGACGAGCTCATAAACGACGTTAAGATCATCGCACAGGAAGGACAGAAGTACAAGCTCATAAACAAAGATGAGGCAGCAAAAATAGTAAACAACCTGAAGAAGGACGTCCTGACTGTTATTGAAAAAGTAGCAAAAATAGTCAAAGAGAAGAGTGACAGAGAGCTCCTAGAACTAATACAGCAACTAGAAGGTGTCCGAGACATACCCTGCATGACTCCAATACCTCTATATAGGGCAAAATTACCCAAAGAACTAGAGTGATGACAAGGGTAAGCTGGGGGACTAGATGACCGGCCGATGGCTGGCTGACCCTTGTAAGACTATTTTCCTAATTTAGTTTTTACAAATAAATAAAAATGAAAGATTATGACTAGCTAGCTTGTTCTATAGTTATCGAGATCACTGTACATATTATCGATAAGATTATCAACGATAACGTAATGGATCCTGCTGCTAAAATTAGTGATATAACAAAGACTGGCACTAAGAAACTTAATTTAGGATAGGTTCCCTGTTTAAGAAATCTTATAGAAGTAAAGAAGCATATGGCTCCCAGTATTATCATAATAATTCCTGAAAGAAATAGCAATGTTGAAGTTAAGTAAAATTCCGAATATCCATAGCTTGCATATGTGTTAAGTATCACAGATGTGCATACACGAAACATGCCACTGATAAGTAAGCTAATTGAGAAGAGTAGAGAAGTCCAGCGTGATATATTTGTGCATATCTTTCTAATAGTGTTCATACTTGACGAATGATTGGGGATAATGATAAAACTAATTTTGAAAGAGCAACACTAGCAATGGTATGGCAGTG
>JAMOMD010000323.1 GCA_027068725.1 Thermoproteales archaeon
CCATATGCAGAACCATTACCAACAGAATGATCAAGCACTATGACCCGCTTATGGTTCACACGTGTAGAAATATCGACTAGGTAAATAACACCATAACGAGACAAGAAGAAGCCTAACACATTAACCAAGTTACGATTAGATAAGCGGAGAGGAGAACGAGGAGAGAAACTAGAAAAGACATGTAACTTAACTGTGCCCTCCCTGCACGATTTTAAAAGGATTAGACCGCAGGAGATGCCGTGCCCGTCTGGGTCTACTAGGGCTAGCTTTCTCATGAAGCTTTTAGTAATGTGAGCACCTTCTTAACCTCTTCGTAGAACTTTCTCAACAGTTCTACACGACCATTCTTGACTATCTCTGTCCAATACGTCTTAAAGTCCTTGCCATCTATCTTGATCTTCCTGATCGAGTCTATTAGCATCTTCTTGAACTCGCCCTTCTTCTCGACAGGGAACTCAAGAACAAGTTCCTGTCCACTAGTCTTCTTGTCAGCTACCTCATATAGTGCTAACAGTATTACCTGTGCTAGTACTGGGTTAACAAGCATTCTCTTAGGTGGTGCACCAGTATATGTGGACGCTATGAACACTGTCTTATCAAGTCCAAGATTAAGCGCTAACTTGATAGATGCTTTCACTCCCCTAGACGCGTCCTGCAGAGGCTCTATTAGGTCGGGCCTGAACAATGTGTCAACTATGTCACGTATGTACCTCTGCCTGAAGCTACCAATCAAGTTAAGTGGCTCCTTTCTCAGAAACGCCATGTGCAGTGCAAGTGATACATATAGGTCACGGCAGTCACGTACCTCTGCCTCAGAAGGCTCGAACAGCTTCCTAAACTCTTCACTCCTAGCAACATCCTTGATCAGTAAGTTATTTGGTGTTGGTATAGTACAGAACAGTACATGCATGAGCGACATCGGCTTAGCACCTAGGTTAATTCTTCTAAATGCTTCAACATATGTCAACATCTTCAGCTCAGGTGGCCCCTCAACCTCGAAAATTATTACAGGTAGCTCAGCGTTCTCGAAAGCCATCCTCTCCTTCCTATCAAGAGTCTTATACCTCTTGTTTCTCAACTTAGGCGATACGCCTACCAGCCTCAGCTCATCATTTATGAACCTCCTGATCGTTGTCAACCTTTGTACACCATCTACCACATATAGCGCGTTCTCGAAGGATGCAAGTATTATTGGTGGTATAGGTAGTCGATATATTAGTGACTCGATGAACAAGCTTGCACGTACGTCATCCCACACATATGCTCTCTGTAGTTCAGGTGATATACGTATCATGCCTTTCTCAATCATGTTACATAGAGCCAAGACGTTGTATGTCACGGTCTTAGTATGTATCCTAACCTTCTCTAGGTCTACTGGTGCTATAG
>JAMOMD010000324.1 GCA_027068725.1 Thermoproteales archaeon
TCATCTAGTGAAGGTGTCACAAGACCTAGAGTAGGTAGACATAACTGGGCTAGAATGTACATTCTATGGAACATGTCTATGAAAGGCTTCGAGAAGTTATATGAACAACTTCCTGAACCTAAGCCATCATTTGAGAAAGTCTGGAAGTTTACTGGAGGTAATCCGAGGCTACTTAGTCAGCTTCTTGTGAATGATTGGAATCCTGAGGTAATAATTCAGGAAATTATCAGAAGAGGACTGTTACCACTAGTAAAGAGGTGGAGAAATGATCTTGTTAAAGTCGTTGAAGATCCTGACTACCTTTGGCATGAGTATCCTCGAACAGAGCAGCTAATTCACGAGCTTGTGGAGCTGAACATCATTACAGAACTCTGGGAGCGAGACAGCGGTTACGTAGATACTCCACCACCTGATGAGGATCCTGAGATTGGGATTGGGAAGTACTTTGCTTGGCAGACGCCAATACACAGAGAGGCAGTCAGAAAGGCGCTACGGCTAATCTAGCAGCAGGCAGTGGTCACCATTATGAAAGAGAGCGAGCTTGTGTGGATATTACGTGAACGAGCTACTCACTTCAAGGAATTTGCCATCGAAGCTGCAGAACGCAGATGGCTCGATACATCGCTGTACCTAACAGAACAGGCATGTCAATTATTACTAAAATCATCACTACTACGCTTATTCGCTGAAGAAACTAGAACACATAGTGTACGTAGCCTACTGGCCTTGCTAGTCAAAAAGCTAAATGAAATTAGCAGAAGTGACTTAGCGGAAAACTTGTCGATATTATCAAGAGAGTATCAAGATATACTCATTGAGCTAGACTTAGCCTACACAGGTGCAGAATATCTAGTATACAGGCCGGATGCAGATACTATAAATAGGGCACTAGAGTTTATGAATAAGTTGTTCGAAATTATTGAAAAGGTTGAGAGAAATGTCCTGGGTTAGGCAACAGTTAGAATATTTGAGACGTTGGAGAGAAGAAGTTACTAAAATTGTTAGAGCACTAGAATTACTTAGTATTGATGCTGAGGTGTACGTTATTGGTAGTGCTGCTGAGGGTAGACTAACAGTGTTTAGTGATATTGATGTTCTAATCTGTGTCAATAAGGAAGAGCTAGATGACAAAGAAGCGTTTAATATTGCTAAAAAAGTACTACTGAAAGCTATTGATGACCTTGGCTTGCCATTTGACTATCCTATCGAACTTCATGTACACTCACGTGCACGTTGTGAAGAAATACTAAGAAAGTACTGTAGAAAATACATAAAGATACGGTAATACTCCTCACGTCAAGTTCCTAAACTAATAACCTGATACTCCCTCGTAGATCTCTACTTCTAGGACTCTTGCTACCTCCTTAGCCTTCTCA
>JAMOMD010000325.1 GCA_027068725.1 Thermoproteales archaeon
CACACTTTCAGAGTGCAAGACAGCCTTTCTCAGAGCAAAATCCGAGCAGCCTTACGCAAGCGAGGAAGACATTCTTGCAACTTCTATACCCTTCCTCGTCGAACATAGAATGGACGGCTCTCTCCTCGGCTGTTCGGGTTTGATAGCAGTGGATTGCTACGACTACATGAAGAACATAGTTTTCGATGTTAAGGTTACTTCAAGTCCAAACGAGCTGAACAGACTTTATACAACAGGTTACGCTCTCGTTGTAGAAAGTATATATGAGATACCTGTTGACATCGGTTGTATTGTAAATATCTCTTTTGTAAACGGGAGAATGAGTGTTTCTCGGGATATACACTACATAGATGCCAGTTTGAGGAGCAGGTGGGTTGAGGAGAGAGACAGAAAGGCTGAGATAGTTTACGAGGCAAGAGATCCGGGAATGCCTGAGGAGTGCTACTCCAACTGCATGTTCAAACACATTTGTTTGGGCAGGAGTTAGCAATGAGACTAGTAATCGACGGTTTTGGAAAGTTCGTTGGTAAGGAAAACGATCTCATAGTCGTTAAGGAGAGGGGTAAAATACTAAAGAAAGTCAAGCCTGATGAGTTGAGACAGGTGGTATTTTGTGGTAAAGCGTCGATAAGCACAGATGCAATATCCTTACTACTCAAAAACTCCGTTGATGTCGTATTTCTTAGCAAGAGTGGAGATGTGGCTGGTAGGCTCACACATCCGTTCGTCGGAACTGCAAAAACGAGAAGAGAACAGTATTTGGCTTACAACGACTGGAGGAGCGTTTATTTAGCAAAGGAGTTTGTTTCAGCAAAGATTAGAAATCAGGCTGCAGTTCTTGGCAATTTAGCTAAGTCCAGAAGAGACAGTGATTCAGCTCTTGCTGAGGAGTTGAGACTATCAAGATCTGAAATCCTTTCCGTTTTAGACGAAGTATCTGAAATAGATGGGGAGAGAATAGACGATGTGAGGGAGGAAGTACTAGGTTTAGAGGGTAAAGCTTCTAAAGCTTACTGGGGTGCGATAGCTTTGATTATACCTGGAGAATATAGATTTACTGGTAGAAGAGGTTTAATGCCAGGTCAGACAAGGTATGCACAAGATTCAGTGAACGCGTCTCTGAACTATGGGTACGCAATTCTGCACTCCGAATGCGTTAGGGCAGTAGAGCTGGCTGGACTGGACGTTTATGCTGGATTTCTACACGCTGATAGAGCTGGTAGGACCTCTCTTGCTCTCGACCTTATGGAGGAGTTTAGACAGCAGATCGTCGATAGGGCGGTTCTGAGGTTAATCTCACGCAGACAGCTAAAACCCGATTGTGACGTCGTTAACTTCGTCTGCGTTCTTAGCGAAGAGCAGAGGAA
>JAMOMD010000326.1 GCA_027068725.1 Thermoproteales archaeon
GTGAGCTCAATGACATCTTGACAACGGTCAGGAAGCTCGGGCTTGAGGATTACATAAGAGTCGAGTTCACTAACGTAATTCCGAAGGGCTACTATCCTGACGATATAGACAAGGCAGACGAGATCGTGCGCGAGGTTGCTAGAGAGATGAATCTTGTACTGATAACGAGCGACGAGATAACACACACAATATGTCAAGCACTTGGCATAAGGTGTCTGTTCACAGGTAAGCCAAAGCAGAGGCTCGAGTTTGAGAAGTTCTTTGATAGGGACACGCTGTCAGTTCACCTGAAGGAGGGCTGTCTGCCCTACGCTAAGAAGGGTCATCCAGGTGCGTGGAAGCTAGTTCCTGTTGGTTATGAGCCTCTCAGCAGAGAGTACCTCGAGAAGATTGTCAGAGAGATAGTCTCGGCTAGCTTCAAGATGGAGCATGGCTGCAGAATGGAGATCTGCAGGGAGCACTCGATGATTGTGCAGTGTAATGAGTACAGAATAGTGATTGCGATGCCGCCCGTGTCTGATGGTATTGAGATAACCATCGTGAGACCAGTCATAAAGAAGCGTCTAGAAGACTACAATCTGCATCCAAAGGTCTTCGAGAGACTGAACCATGCTGAGGGTATCCTGATAGCTGGACCACCAGGTGCCGGAAAGACAACGTTCGCGCAGGCACTTGCCGAGTACTATGCTAGACAGAACAAGATCGTGAAGACCATAGAGAGTCCAAGAGACATGATCCTGCCAAGCGAGATTACTCAGTACTCGAAGTCCTACGCGTCCTCAGAAGAGCTACACGATCTGCTCCTACTGTCAAGACCAGACTACACGATCTTTGATGAGATGAGAGACACGGCAGACTTCCAGCTGTACATTGACCTGAGACTTGCAGGTATAGGCATGGTCGGAGTAGTTCATGCAACGTCACCGATCGATGCGATACAGAGGTTCGTGTACAGAGTTGACCTAGGTATGTTGCCGTCAATTATTGACACTGTGATATTCATGAAGAATGGCGAGGTTCAGAAGGTGTACGCACTTGAGATGGTGGTCAAGGTACCTGAAGGACTGAGAGAGGAGGATCTTGCTAGACCAGTAGTCGTAGTCAAGGACTTCATCACTGAGGAGCCTGAGTACGAGATCTACGTGTTTGGTGAGGAGAAGTTCATTGTACCTCTCAAGAAGACTACAGTGCCCAGAGGTGCTATTGACAGGAAGGTCATGACGAGAATCGTGAGAGCACTTAAGAAGTACATACCACCAAGCGAGATCAGGATTGAGAAGACTTCAGACAACGTATTTGTCGTGAAGATACCTGAGAGCTACATGGGAATTGCAATATCTAGAGGACTGCCAAAGCTTGAGGCATTAAAGAGGAAGTTTAACGTAGACATTAGGGTAGAGCCCAGGTAAGGCTCTTCAGGACTTGCAAGTAGTAAAAAGCTATATAAGGTCAGTGTAGAGTTTCGACATGTCATGGGCATCTTTGACAAATTAAGAAGAAGGAAGCGCGAGGACACTGCTATTCTACATCCATATCCTTACTACTATCAGCAGTATCAGAATCCGCATCAGCAGTATACAACCACTGGCTACTACTATCAGCAGGACACACAGACCTACACTCCCTATGTACAGCAAGTAGCTCCGCAGTATGCACAGACTCCACAGCAGCCCTATGCGCCAACTGCACCGCAGTACCCAACTAGCACATACACTCCCCTACCTCCAAGTCCTGAGACGCATCTGTACACAATGCCGTACTATGATGCTGTATCGAAGGCATGTACAGGAATTGTGGGACTTGACATGCAGCTTCAGGGAGGATTCAGGAGAGGCGAGATCTACCTCATTGCTGGAGAGGCTGGAATGGGCAAGACCATCTTTGCACTGCAGTTCCTGAAGGCAGGTGCTGAACGTGGAGAAGTTGGAATTTACATAACGGTTGACGAACCATCAGAAGATGTTAAGCGAGGTGTACGAGAAGCACTAGGCTGGGACTTGGAGAAGTATGAAAATGATGGAAAGTTAATATTCCTAGACTTTAGGACTCACTTCAGAATATATTCAAGAGAGACCAACATTACTATAGACCCGAGAGAGCTTGCTAAAGTTATCACGGAGTACATAAAGAAGTATGATGCTAGAAGACTTGTAATAGATCCTATTGCTCCGTTGATAATAACGAGCCATCATGACATAATGTGGGTCAGAGAGTATCTTAGAGAACTTGTATTTCAGTTAAAGAAGTTCAAGGATGTCACCACAGTAATAACTTCAGAAATTCCAACAGGTGAGGAGAAGAAGATTAGTAGGTTCGGTGTTGAGGAGTATCTTGCAAGTGGAGTCATTATACTATCACTAGAGGAGTATTACGGTCATCTGATGCGTGTGATGTTCATTAGAAAGATGAGGTGGACGCCGATTAATCCTGTTAAGCTAGTCTTTGAGATTAGGTATAATGAGGGAATTGTCGTCCTCAAGAGGCTTGATGAGTATCTTCGTGAGCTTAGTCAACAGTATCAGTATGGAAGAGAAAGAGCCAGGACAGTGACTGTGAGATGAAGGCTCTCTTCGAATCCTTCTCAAAACTTGTAGCTAAGATACGTGGATTAACTTACATTGATGAGGAGACTTTACGAGAGATATTGAAAGAAATTCAGAGAACTCTCCTGAAGGCTGATGTAAGTGTTGAGATTGTATATTCTATAACTAAGAACATTGAAAAGAAGTTCAAGGAGTCAAAAGTTCCTGAAGGTGTTCATCCAAAGGACTATTTACTATACCTTCTCTACACAGAGCTTGTAAATGCGCTAGGCGGTGATGTTCCTCCTCAGGTTGACATACCTAAGAGACCGTACAAGCTCATGCTCGTTGGAATAGAAGGCTGTGGCAAAACTACGTCAGCCGCAAAGCTTGCGTACTTCTACACTAAGAACAAGAAACTGAAGGTTGGTCTCATACAGACGGACGTTCATAGACCAGGAGCTAGAGAGCAGCTAAAGCAGCTAGCGGAGAAGATTGGCGTACCATTTTACGGCGATCCTGGACATGGCGATCCTTACAGGATTGCGCAGGAAGGTATCGAACACATGCTTAAGCGAGGAGTCGACCTGATAATAATTGACACAGCAGGAAGACACAAGAGTGAGACAGAGCTAATGGAGGAGATCAAGCGACTATACGATATAGTGAAACCTGATGAAGTCATGCTTGTAATCGACGCAACTTCAGGTAAGCAAGCTGCTGCTCAAGCTGAGGCATTTATGAAGTACGTGCCTATCCATTCAATATTTGTAACAAAAATGGACAGCACAGCACGTGGCGGAGGAGCACTTATGTCTGTGATAAAGACTGGAGCTAAAATAAAGTTCATAGGAACAGGCGAAGACGTTGAAGAGATAGAGATATTTAATCCTAGAAGATTTGTCGCGAGACTTCTAGGCCTAGGAGATCTTGAGACTCTCGTAGAGAAAATTAGAGCGCTTGAGGAAGAGGAGAAAATTGTAAAAGAAGTTGAGAAAGAGATAGAAGAAGGAAAGATAACACTTCTGACGTTGAAAAAACAGTTAGAAACTATAATGAAGCTTGGTCCTCTTAGCAAATTGTTTGAACTTCTTCCAACTAGTATGTTCCCTGCTCCTGTACTTAAGAACATAAGTGATGAGCAACTACAGCTTACGCAACAGAAGTTGAAGAGATGGTATGCGATACTTCAGTCAATGACTATGGAAGAGCTTCTGAATCCCGATATTTTAGATGCTTCTAGGATTAGAAGAATAGCGAGAGGTTCAGGAACATCGCCGAAAGAGGTTCGTGAATTACTACAGTACTATCAGTTGATTAAGAGGCTTGTATCAGATATGAAGAAGTCTAGAAAGAGGTTACCAAAGAGTCTGCTGAAGCAGATAGACATAAACTTAGGCGAGCTTGGAATGTAGGCACGGCTATGAAGGACATAGTTAAGAAAGTCGTTTCTTACTTATCAGAGAGAGGTTTTCATATAAACTTCCTTCGAGAAGATCTCGTACGTGCAGAACAGGGCCAGCTTAAGGTAAGTACCTGGTTCTCGGAGAAGGATTACCTAGACTGGTATGATCCGCTTAACCTGATAGACGAGTTCCAGCTCAATGACACTAATGCCCTGATAATAGTTGCACCTCGTGCATATACGATAGCTGACGAGGTACTACATAGTATTGAGCGAGCAAGGTACTGGTACGACCTGTTCATTAATGTCAAAGTTTACAGTGTTGACGTAACAGTACTCGATAAGGCACTGGAAGAGGCTGTAAATAGCATATTAACGAACTTCATTGACTTGACAGCAAACATCGTGCAGACAGAGGGAACTTGTCCGAGATGTAAGGGTACTCTATATGTAGTATATGCGAATACGTTTTTCTCACGTATACTGAAGTGTCAAGTACTAGAGAAGATCTATCGTTGTCCTAACTGCGGCTTAAAAATACATAGAATAGAAGACCGTTACAGATGCTTAAGGTAGGCATCTGTGGCCTAAAATACAGACAGCAACTATACAAGACTCTAGATGTAGCGGAGCTTCAGGATACGTTCTACAACATGCCTGATCCTGAAAATTTGAAAAAGTTAAGGCAAGAAGCTCCGCCTGATTTTGAATTTACGATAAAGGTCTTTCAAGCACTAACTCATCCAAGATCTTCACCAACGTGGAGGAGAATGAAGACAAAACTTGAGGGGAATTTAGACAATTATGGTTATCTTAAGCCTACAGAAGAGAACTTCAGGATATGGGACGAATTTTACAAAAGAACGAGAGTACTTAATGCAAAAATTTACGTATTTCAAACACCTGCCTCCATGCCTGCTGATGATAAGGCTTTCAGGTGGGTCATAGACTTTTTCAAAAGTATTAAGAAGAATGGTATAATAATAGGATGGGAGCCTCGAGGAGCATGGTGTGAGAAGAAGGAGCTTCTTCAAAAAGTTTTAGAAGAATGTGATATAATACATGTTGTAGATCCTTTCCGTAGGCTACCTTATAGAGAATCGAAGATAATATACTTTAGATTACATGGTATTGGTCCTGGAGAGACAAACTACTCGTATAGATATACGGACGAGGATCTCGTGAAGCTTTCTGACATTGTTAAGAGTTATTTAAGAAAAGGTTGTGATGTCTATGTGCTGTTTAATAATATTTACATGTTTCAGGATGCTCAGAGGTTTAAACAAATTATGAAACAGGAGTCTGCGACAGGTTAATTGTTCTTGTCTTACTCTTCCTCTTCTTCCTCTACGACAACTCTCTTCCTCACTACTGGCGCTTCTTCTACAGCTTTCTTCATTGCTCTAATTTCATCTTCAGGTAGCTTCTCTACGAGTACTCCTGATCTCGTGAACTTGATGTACTTGTCCCAGTGTACTACTAGTCCCTTGTCAGTAATCTCAAGTGGGTGTCTAAGCATGCTGTGCTTTGTTGCTCTCATCTTCCACACAATTATTGATCGGTACAGTTTTCCATCGTACTCGTCTAGATCCAGCCTAATTATTCCATCAACAGCATGCTCGACACCTGGTCCACCAAAGCCTCTCTCTCCTGCCGATACCTGACTCACGAATATTGCTGTGCAGCCCAGCCCTGCAATTACTCTCTTCAATAGCATGACTACCGATCTTGCTACTGCAGGCTTCGTCAGGTATAGTGTCGAGACTGAGTCAATTACTACTCTGACAGCATCGATCTCCTTAATTGCCTGCCTGAGAACATCTATCATCTCTCTAACATCGTCAGGATTCTTAACAACGTACTTCTCGCGCTCAGCATATCTGCCAATTCCGCCAGTGAACGCGTCAACAAGTGCAAACTTTCCCTCCTCCTCGTACTTCGTTATGTCCCATCCAAAGTGCTTGAAGCTTCTTCTAACGGCAGCTGGATGCTCCTCAAGAGCAACAAATACTCCGGGCTCACCCTCTACGAGTCCATTATATAGGAACTGCATGCCGAGAATGGACTTTCCTGTACCTGGACCACCACTTACGAGGACTATGTTTCTCTCAGGTATGCCACCGTACAGTATCTCGTCAAGACCGGGTATGCGCGTTCGTACTCGTCTTACGACCTCACTGCTCATCTACCTCACTACTCCTGAGGAGGTTAAAAGTTCTTGGAGCAGGTCAATGCTGAGCTGTGCCTCAATCCTAATAGCCCCCGCGTGAGGTGCACATATTCTCCACTCACTAACATTAACGTATCTTCTCAATCTCCTAACTATCTCATTGATAGATTCGAGCTTGAGCGGTTTCGAGTGATATATCTTGATACTGAGCTTGTAAGTGCCATCAGGAAGAGGAGATATTCCAACTCTAACAAACTTCAGTGATTGAGGCTCCTCCATCTTCAAATAATCAGTCACGATTTTCCTGACAACTCCCTGAAGTCTAGATATGTACCTCTGTACCTGTCTCTCCAGCTGTGACACGTCTTTCACCTACGGGCAGTGCCTAGTAATTTAAGGTAGATAATGACTACTGTCTCACCAAGAACCAGCTAGCTTAACATCAAGTAACTTTCGTATACGTGGATCAAGGTCAAGAACGCGAAGTAGCTCTCTATTGCCTGTTAGTGTTGTATGCAGGTTATACACACCTGCAGCACCTGCAAGCAGTGCAATCTCTCTCTTAAGTCCAATCACTATCTTAACAAGCTTCTCTACAATACTCTCTCTACCCTCATCTGGCTTAAGCATGAAGTTCAGAATCTTACTTATCTCAACAATGTCCGCGCCAAGTGCAATTAATTTTGTTATATCTCCAGAATCTCTAATCTTGTGATAATGAACAATTATTGTCTTATAGTACCTGACATTTAACTTTCTTAGGTACTTATCAAGCCATACTAGAGTTAGCTCAATGTCTGCCGTAGGGTCTAGTGCAGAATCTATTATAAATCCATCAACCTTATGTACAATCTCCCTAGTTAACATTTTCTGAGCATG
>JAMOMD010000327.1 GCA_027068725.1 Thermoproteales archaeon
ATGCTTCTTTAATATCGATAATAATGCACCCCTTATAGTATTCATAACATCACTACGTGATAAAAATACATGAGCAAGATAGGCTACTCCAAGACAATGTTCTAGCCTTGAGCCCTGAGCACCAGGGAGATGAAGATAGACAGCAGACAACTGTCTCACATACTGAAGACGACGCAGACTTCTATCATGTAGCAAAGACTCAAGAAAAGAAGGTAACAGAATTTCCCCATACACAGGCAACCGAATCCTTAGATAAGCCTCACCATCTCTCCACTCGTATACCACACTCCTCCTTAAAACAGAGAACACACGCACTCTTAACCTTACCATTACCGAACAATTTACCCCACAGCACCTTAGGCAGACAATAGTGACCGCAGAATGCCCCCGTTATCAAAGTTCGGTAACTTCTCTCGAACAGACACATCTCAAAACATTAGGAAAAACAAACAATGAAATGAGCTGACAAGAACATTCCTAGACCGTTACCAAAAGTTAGTAACAGGTAAACCTGCAAGAAGACAACATACTGACCCCTTCCGACATTAAGTGACTGCTTTAGTGACCCCCGTTACCAAATTCCGACAACACAGGCACTTATACCATATACTCTGCGTAGTGATAACGTTACCAAATCTTAGAGACCTAACAAAACTAATTGCGAGCTCTTGCCTTTCTCCTTCAGCAACATCGTTTCCAAACTTTAGTAACGGCTAATCTTCAGTACTTCCTGAACCTGTCCTGACGCCGCCCGTTACCAATTTTTGGTAACGCTCCGCCAAGAGACACCATAGTGGGCTTACAGGATTAGTCGCGCATGACGCGTTTCTAATTTTTAGTAACGGGATGAGCTCATCCTGAAAACGTGTAGACATTAGTATCAGGATTATGCTCTGATATGCTTGGGGCACGTTTCCAAAATTCGGTAACGGGAGGCGCATACTCGCCAAAAATACGAGTAGGACTTCAGGACTGTCCTGGATGTGCGTGTGCTAATGGTGGGCGTTTCTGAATTTTGGTAACGGGGCCGAGCTGGACAGTCCTGAAACTTGTGCTGGACTCATGAGTGAGCAATGTGTGGAGTCTGTCCTGATGGGCTGTGCCTAAATTTTGGTAACGCCTCCGCGACGGGACCCCTAAAGACAACGTGTGCCGAGGGGCTCAGAACTGTTCCTGATGTGTGACCTGTGCCTGTCCTGTTCCTGACGTGTGCTGGGTCTGTTCTTGTCCTTCCTGATTTTGTTTCCTGTTTTTGGCTTAGGGTGGCTCGTCCTCGTCTTCTCCTTCTTCATCGTCGTCATCGTTGTTGTATGGTGCTTCTCCTGGATTGTCGTAGTCTCCTCCTACTGCTGTGAGTATTTCCC
>JAMOMD010000328.1 GCA_027068725.1 Thermoproteales archaeon
TCTCAGTAGAGAACAGAGAGAAAGTCTTGAGCAGAAGCTACGTGAAGGAAAAGTCAAGGCAGTAGTTACAACATCTAGCCTTGAGCTTGGCATCGACATTGGTACAATAGATGCTGTGATACAGTACATGAGTCCAAGACAAGTCACAAGGCTTGTACAGAGAGTTGGAAGAAGTCGCCACAAACTTGGTGAAGAGTCTCTTGGAATAATTATAACATCGGACCTCGATGACACGCTCGAGAGCTTAGTAATTGCAAAATTTGCCATAGAGGGTAAGCTTGAGCGAAGTCTAGAATATCATGAGGAGGCACTCGACGTTCTTGCTCATCAGATTGTTGGAATGAGTCTTGAAGCAAAGCTCGATGATAAGCCCCTCACGATATCTAGGCTGCTGGACATAGTCAGGAGAGCACATCCATATCGAAACATGGACATGTACAAGCTCATGAAAGTCCTGAAGTTCTTAGAGGAGCGTGGGTACATTATGATTGACGAAGATCGTGTTGTCCCAAGGCGAGGCTCCTACATGTACTATGTCGAGAATGCGTCAATGATTCCTGACGAGGTTAGATACGAGGCTATTGATATATCGAGTAGAAGAACAGTAGGTGAGCTAGATGAGGAATTTGTCACAACAATAGAGCTAGGCTCAAGAATAATACTTGGTGGTCGTGTTTGGACAGTAGTAAACATTGATCACTCAGGAAAGAGAGTGTATCTTGAGCCTTGTCAGGAAGTTGTTGGTGCAGTACCTGCCTGGCTTGGAGAAGAGATTCCCGTACTACCAGAAGTAGCTCAGGAAGTCATTGATCTGAGAGCAGACCTCGTCGAGCATGGTGTAAAACCTGTCCTGACTAAGCTTGTAACAGAGAGATTACACGTAGAGGATGATACTGTCAAGTTCTTGGAAGAAGAGGTCAGCAAGATACGTAACGAGGACATAGTATTGCCAAGACGCGACCAAATTGTCATTGAGTGCACCGAGAGAATAGTGGTAATACATGTAGGTCTTGGCTCTAAGGGCAATGAGGCACTTGGACTGTACGTGACTCGCTATCTTAGCAAGAACTTTCTATTAAATGTAGCGTATAGGTCAGACCCCTATAGAGTTATATTACTATTCTCAAAACAAGCAAATCCGGAGCTTGTCATAAGAGCACTTAAGGAATCTGACAGTGTTGTTTACAATACAACAATAGACGCTATTAGAAACAGCAAATTGTTCAAGTACAGATTCATACATGTTGCGAGAAGATTTGGCGTAGTACCAAAAGATCGTGTAGGAGATGTGAATGTGCAGAAGTTAATAGAGGCCTATAGAGATACAATAGTCGAAGATGAAACTATTAGAGAGATACTTGTTGATAAAGTAGATATAGATACATTACTATCGTTTATTAGAAGTGTTCGAGAAGGAAAAATTAAGATAGTAGTATCAAGGAGAGAGAACTTGTCTTACATAGCATTATCAGAGGAGAGTCTATACAACAGGTTCGAGTTCACTATCTCGACAATACCTAAGCAATTGATTGTTGAGCTTGTTAAGAGGAGGCTTGAGGAGCGTGAGCTTACGCTTGTGTGTATTAGATGTGGATGGCATTTTACAGGTAAGGTGAAGGACGTTCCTGAGGACCTACACTGCCCACAGTGTGGTTTTCGCACGATCGCAGTCCTGAAGTATAGGCACGAAGATCTGAAGACTGTGCTAAAGGTCATTGAGAAAGTTAGGAAGAAAGAGCCACTATCCCCAGAGGAGCAGAAGCTGTTTAATGAATTGAAACAGCGTGCAAATGTGATTTTACAGTACGGAAAGCGTGGACTATATGCACTTGCTGCACATGGTGTAGGTGCAAGTACAGCACTCAGGAAAGTGTTAAGTAAGGCAAGTACAGAAGAAGAGCTGTTTTTAGCAATACTTGAGGCTGAGAAGGAGTATATTAGGACTAGACAGTTCTGGGATTAGTGACGACCTTATCATTGTAAGATAACTCTCTTCACGTCTGTCATCGATCTAAGTTCGTCAATTAGCTCTGGTGGTACCTTTCCATCAACGACAATTATGAGCTTGGGCTCCTCCACAGATTCAGGATCTTCGGCAAATAACTGCCTAATGCTGAGACCATACTTAGCGATTTTACTCGTTATCTCAGCAACAATTCCGGGTTTTCTCGCATCTTCAGGAATTACTATTATCGTGTCCATTCCTAAGTATCGTGCAGCATCTGCTAGAAGACAGACCTGTTTAAGATTCTCAAATATTCTCCTGAGATCTTCGTTCTGAAGAATCATCTCAACAGTTTCCCTTACGACACGCCGGTCTACTCCAACTTCCTTAGCTATCTGCGTGTGTGGTATCTCTATTTCGCCACTAACCACACGGTAAGGTGGCTTAACCTGAAAGCCGCGCTCAAATATCAGGCGAGCAACCTTGGCACGTGCAGGATAGTTAGTAAAGTACCTGCTGATTCTGCTCCACATATGTACGATCGTGTGCAAGTCTGCCTAGGAGGATAAAAAGCTAGTGCCCAGAAGTGGTACTGCTCGACACTAGTAACTCATAAAAGGATTGTGGAGAATCTGAACCTTGCCCTTGAGAATCCTGATTAAATTACTACCGTTACTGATCGCGGCAACACTACTACTACTAGCAACAAAAATGGCACTAGCTATAGCTCCCATAGTTGAGGCATGCTACGGCTCATACTGTGCACGTATAACAACAGGAAACATAACAACATTAAAAGTTCTAACAAACTCAATAATAAAGGTAAAGATAGCAAACACAAATAACCAAACACTATACTACACAATCTACATAAACAATCACACAGTAGCCTATGGAGCAGTCGAACCAAACACACTAGTGACAAAATGCATAACAATACTATCAAAAGGCAGATACAGCATGAAGATAGTACTAGGAAATTACACATATAGAATAACCATAGAGTCATTTAATAGTCCGATAAAACTCCTTAAGGAAATATACTACGTACCCTATGGTACTGAATCGTATCTAATACTTAAACTTCTACAAAACATACCAATAAAAATGCTCTACCTGAATGGTACAAAATGTACTTGCACTAATGCAACATGTATGTGCATACTAAAAATATTTGAAAACACAGCACTTCCACACAATGCAACACTAAACGTAGAGGCAGTTGACTATGCAAACGTTGTTAGCAAACTTAAACTAAAAATTATGCTCATACCAATTGTAAGAGTTGCAAAAATTCGACTAAAACACGTAGAGTATAGAAATGGTGTACTTACTATATGCATTTACGCCACTTACTGCAGTCCTTATGGAACTGTAAACTTATCAATACTAGTTGACGAGAAGAATGTTACAGAAACAAGTATTCCCTGTGGCAGGTCCAAGTGTATTAGTATTCCTATACTACTTCTACCAGGTCAGCACGTAGTGGTGCTAGAGTCGAGTAATTATATTGTAGCAGGAACAGTCTATAAGATATTATATGTTAGACGCCAGTTAATACAGTGCTCAATATATGGCCAGAAGGTAGTCCAAGTTCTGAAAAAGGCGAACTTCTTAATAATGTTTCCACATAACGTAAATGGTCTACTGAGAGTACTAGTCTACAATTCCCATGGAAGAGTAATTCTGGAAAAAGTAGTACATATCAGTAATAACAATGTTGTAAAATTTAATATAATATTCAATAGAAGCGGCATGTTTAACATAGTATCTTTGTTTGAAAGTAGTACGAGTATAGGCAGATGTGCATTTAATGTAACAGTTACTCCACTAAGCTGTGAGATACGTATTTTCAATAAGTCTATAATTAGCTCACTTCCGTTCAGGTATGTCACACTTGTCGGCAAGATTCTTTTAAGTGGTGTAAATGGTGTAAAGAATTTACACCTAGTTAAGGTTATGTTGCTAGTTGATAGTCGACTAGTTGGTTTGCTTAATGTCAGACCGGGGAATTCTTTCACGTTAAGGATAATGTTCAACAGCTCGGGATTACATAATGTTACATTGGTAACATATTGTAAAGATATTGTAAAGAGCTGTCATGCGAGTGTTCTAGTAAACGTGACTCGTTACAGTACTCATATAGTAGCAGTGCCAGACAAGCATATATGTGTCGTAGGGTCTAGGCTAAGTATTCGCGTAAAGATATGCTCAAAATTAAACAAAACATACAATGGCTCACTGAGAGCAGTAATTCATGAGTGTGGACGTGTGCTTACAAGGTTTTTCAAAGTAAATAGCTCATTACTCAATATTGCAATAGTACCAAAGTGTGCTGGTGTTATTGACGTGGAGCTACAGTACATGGGAGATAGTGTTCACGCTAGTTCTAACACTGCTAAGATAGTGGTAATAGCTGTGCCTGGAGTTCTTGGTGTACCTTTAACTCACCTTGTAGCAACGGCTGTCACTGTGATTTTAGGCTACTACGTCAGTAATTTAGTTACGCGTCGTAGGGAGGAGTAATGCAGACTAGGGAAGTCTGTGTAGTAACGTACAGTGCTATAACAATTGTAAATGCTATACCTGCATTAAGAGGAGCTGCACTTGGTATAGAGATACCTGTTAGAATATGTGTTGAAGAACTTCCAAGCTATTCACAAGATATAATAGATGCTGCAGATAGGAATTTCATAAAGTATCTAATAGACAAATTTCGAAGTATAACAGAGATAAGAAACAAGTTTAGAGTAGTCATAAGATCAGAAATACCTACAGGAGCCGGACTTAAAAGTAGCAGTAGTGTAAGTGCTGGCCTAATAATTGGATTAGCGGCAGCTGCTGGCATTGATATGAATTTCATGGATTGCCTAAGAATATCCTGCATAGCGTCTAGAGAATATGGTGTATCAGTTACAGGAGCACTAGATGATGCCTCTGCTTCAGTCCTAGGTGGCTTAGTATATACCGACAATAAGCTTCAGGTTATTGAGGAGCACGTAGATGTGGAAGATAGGTTATACGCACTTGTGTTTACATTAAAAGACTGGGCAAGACCACGAGATTTTTCCTCTCGTATACAGGATCTGAGAACTTTTCGTGAAGTATTTAATAGGATATTCATATTTTCTAAGAAGGACCCCTACAATGCTGCACTTGTTAATAGTCTGTACGTATGTCACGTATTTGGATACAATTATGGCACAATAGCAAGAATAATGAGAGATTATAAACCAGAGTGTGTTGGCTTATCAGGAAATGGACCTGCAATCTTTGTAGTTGATAAAGACGTTGAAAAGCTAAGAAGATTAGTAAGCAAATATTTTGAGCAGTTATCTTACTATAAAATAGTTAGGGTTCTTCCAATTGTTAGAGATGCCTCTATGTCTGTTCTCGATGTTAGGTAATTTTATTCTTCTGGAATTTCCATTTCAATTTCTTCTACTGCTAGAACATTATGTGGACAGAACATTGCACAGAAACCACAGTGAGTACATATTATTGGCTTACCAGCTTCCTCATCCCACTGTATTGCACCTACTGTACAAGCTTCAACACATCTTCCACATCCTATGCATTTCGAGTAGTTTACGAAAAGTGCTATTCCTCTTCGCTCAATTGCATCCATTGGGCACGATCTGACGCATGGTGGATCTTGACAGAGTCTGCAGACTATTATCGAGAAGCCACGTTCAAATCCTCCCATTGAGCGTACAACTATTGCAGATTTTCCAAATCCTAGGTATCCCTGTCTCCTAGAGCACGCTAACATGCATAATCCACATCCTACACAGGACTCGTAATCACGTACAACAAGTCTCTTACCACGTACTTTTCGTACTTTTTTAGTTTCTTGAACTTGAGAAAGTGCTGACATTGATGTTAAGGAACGCTCTATTGATTAATTAATCTGTTGCTAGTGTGCAAATCTGTTACGATTTCATAAGTTCCTCAACAAGCTTCTTCAGCTTTTCAGCGAGTTCCTGCGCCTTCTGTGGATCCTTGTGCTCTACGAATATTCTGATTATTGGCTCTGTTCCGCTAGGTCTCACTAGGAACCATCCATCTTCCATGTCTACTCTTATGCCATCTATGAAAGTCTGTCTGTACTGTGCGTACTCACTCTTCAAGTGCTCTAGCACCTTCTCAAACTTTGGCCTATCCTCTGGCCTAATCTCAACTCTCGTCTTGACGGCATAATACTTCGGTAATTTATCATGTAGTTCACTTAGCTTAGCTTTTGTCTCGGCAAGTAGCTCCAACATTAGTAGCGTGGTCATTGGTCCATCTCTGACAGGGTGATGTCTCGTATAGAGAAATCCTCCATTCTCCTCAAATCCGCACATTGCCTTTGTCTCAAGAATCTTGTACGACACATTAATTGCACCTACTGGCGTCCACACGATCCTTAGTCCTCTCGGTGCTAGGACTTCCTCTACAAGTTTTGAGGATGATACTGGTGTTACGACAATTTTCTCGAACTCTCTCTCCTTATCTACGAGGAACTCCGTTATTATTGTGCCTGACCTATCGCCCCACATGAATCTTCCCTTATCATCGATGAATATTGAGCGGTCAGCATCGCCATCATATGCTATGGCTAGGTCACACTTAAGCTCGAGAAGTACCTTGATGGTGTCCTGCACAGTGTCTGGTCTTGGTTCAGGTATTCTTGCTGGGAACAGACCGTCAGGATTAGAGTTCAGAGCTATGTACTTCACCTTAGCTCTTCTTAGAAGTTCAGGTACTATGACGGAGGCTGCGCCATTTGCACAATCAACAACTACTCTGAAGCCTGCCTTTGCAATCTTATCAACATCTACGCGAGAGAGCGTGTCCTCAATGTACGTATCCAGTAGATACCTAGCCTCCTGTGCACGTCCAATATTCCTAAAATCAGCAAGCGAGAACTTCTCTGTCCAGTAAATCTCCTCTATCTTCTCTTCTTCACTACGTGGAATCTCTATGCCATTTGGTCCGACAACCTTGATACCATTGTACTCAGGTGGATTATGACTT
>JAMOMD010000329.1 GCA_027068725.1 Thermoproteales archaeon
TATCGCTCAGAAGCTTCTTCTTATCTACAGGAATCTCCAAGGTCAGCTCTAGACCACAGCTTAGTCTGACCTGGACAACGTATACTTGGTCACGTCTCGACTGACCATACCTCTTGATTATCCATCCAAGGACAGGCGTCTGAACTCTTCCTGCTGAGAGAGTCTTGATTAGTCTTCCAAAGAGGAGAGGCGATACCTTCCACAGCTTCTGACTCAGGCCAAATCCTATCCATCTATCCTCTATTCTCCTGATGAGCTGAGCCATGACCATGTGCCTCCTGATGTCAGGAATCGGGTTAGATATAGCGTCAAGTATGGCACGCTTCGTGACCTCGTGAAACTCTATTCTCCTAATGTCTTGCACGTATGGTCTCAGTATGACATAGATGTCCCAAGCAATCTTCTCTCCCTCAGCATCTGGGTCAGTACCTATGAGAACCATGTCGACCTCACTTGCGAGGTCTCTCAAGGCATCGATGATTGGCTTAGAGCTGACTAGTGGTGTGCCACATCTTGGACAGATGTCCGTGTCGTGACTGTACGTCTCGCCACATCTTGGACATTTCCTGATTATGTTGTAGACAGGTATGAACAAGTCTCTGACCTTGACTACGCCAAAGTAGTCTCTAATATCCTCAGCCTTGGCACTAGCCATGAGCTGCCTGTGCAGTGTCAGATACTTGATGTCCTCCTCAGGTGTTGATGGCACAAGCTCCCACATGTGACCCTTCGTAGCCGTGACTAGGAGCAGATAGTTACCAAGCGAGACCTCGTACACCTGCAAGCCTCCAATCACTCTAAGACTTGGTCTACCGAAGAAGCCAGCTATTGTCCTAGCCTTCGTTGGTGACTCAACAACTACGAGAACAGTCTTCAACAGCTCACGCTCCTTGTCAGTTATCTGAACTTCTCCCTTCAGGATCTTGAGAACTCTTGCACGCTCCTCATTTATTTCCCTCATTAGCTGGTCAAGATCAATCTCCGAAATGTGTCGGAACGCGAAGTCCTCAATTCTGTAGCGTAGATCGTGCTCGAGGGCTTGGAACACCTTCCTGTTATCGACCACGACTATGGAGAGACCCTTCGTGACACCGCCAACGTACATTCTCGATGTTCGACCACTTCCCTGTATGTACGTGGTCGTGTCAGGAAGAGTAACTATTAGCGTGCCATCCTCATACTCTAGGTAGAGGTCAAGCTTCTCAAGTGCCTCAGGTGTGAGCTTGCTCAGTAGCTGCCTTGCCTGCTCTATGGCGCTCCTGATGACCCATGCAGCATACTTCTCAAAACCTGACAGCTCCTGATCTTTGCCTTGCTCAATTGCCTCAAGAATCTTCTTGAGCTGAGCCTC
>JAMOMD010000330.1 GCA_027068725.1 Thermoproteales archaeon
AGCACACAAATCTTATACAACATCTCAATCTCAAGAAAAGCAGTAGGTAAAACACTACTCCCTTCCATAGCCAACGGAAGTGATGTAAATGCTATTCTTGTATTTTTCTTAGTGATATTTGAAAGACACTTCTTTCAATCCTCCTACTTCACAGACACCCAAGCACAGTATCTAGCACCATTTCTATCATATTCCAAATATAGGAAACCCTCCTCAAGTAGAAACAGTGCAGCTCGACTAAACACTATGTGGTAAATAATGTTAAATGCCTCTTCTATAGGCACACCATGCCTAGCAGGTCCGGTAGTCATGTAAACTTCTTTAAGAGTACTCCATCTCTTACTGAGTGAGCACTCAATAAACTTTTTAATGAAGTTTCTCGCGAAGCTTAGGATAAGCTCAACATCTTCTTTATAAAGAAAAGGTCTACCAAGTCGAAGAATTTTTCCAGGATAATAAATCACGTAGCCCATGCTAGCTAGGAATTGTAACAATAGTATAGCCTCCTCCTTACGTAAATATTTCTCGAGCTCACTAATAGCATCATTTAATTTAAGTTCGCAAGAAGCTAAATTCTCAAGTAACTTTCCTGAAGCTTCAAGTATCGTATCAATATAATTCCCTAAGTCACTCTGAGTAAGTAGCACATATGTTGCTAAGTCAGGAAATGCAAGTCTTGGACTATATTCTGAGACGTTTCCATGCGTGAAAAATTCATAATTTCTTGTGCTATAGCTATGTCCCCACTTAAATAGTGATTTCAAGTTTATTATGGATTTATCAACAGCAGAGAATACGTATCTTCTATTTCCAGGCATTTCTCTTGTAACTACTAGATAGCCTTCTGAGCTGAGCACGTTAAGTCCTTCAAAATCGAATGTATAAGCTACAAGGATTATGTAATTAAGCTCAGGAAAATTACCTTGCTGTGTGCATTTTATGTTCTTAACAATATTCTTTAAGTTATTAATATTTTCGCGTGCTATTTCTACAAGGTCCTTAGTTAAGGAATTCATTACTGGTTCAAGTTTCTTCAAGTCTTGTCCTAGGAGTACGGTGAATGTTAGACGTACCTTACCGTCATTACCTATCCTGGCGAGACCACACCTAAGTAGTGCATCAACATGCTGTCTCACGATGTGTTCGTCCATGTTGAGCTTAGTCGCAAGTTCGCTAATTGTCTGAGGCTCTTCATGTAGTGCAATAATTATTCTCTGTCTTTCAGGATGTTGAGTTACATAGTAAGGATTATACTCATCGTAGGGACCACTAAATCCACATAGTGCAAAATCGAGTTCTACCATATTTCGAGAGGACTAGAATAATGGGAGGCCTATGTGTTGTATGTCA
>JAMOMD010000331.1 GCA_027068725.1 Thermoproteales archaeon
CTCTTGGATAGTGATGGTACTAGGAGCAGTGGGTTGTCTATCTGCATGATGGTCTCGATTATTGGCTGTACAGTCCCCTTCTCTAGGGCCTCTATGATGCTAGCACGAACTATTGGACTAGTCAAGTGTTTGATGCTGCCTATTAGCTGACCCTTGACTTTGACAAACTCTCCCGGCTTTCCAACTGCGTAGGACTTCTTTGCAAAAATGTACATGAAGCTGTAGGTGCCCTCGTGACTTATTGTGTAGCCTAGCATGTTTGCTATTTGTTGTAGCTTCTCGACAACTTCTGTGTCTGGGACGTTGTCTGGCACTTTGACGAAGAGGCTATCAGTGTCTCCATATAGTGGCTCATATCCTAGTAGTTTTGCACTTATCATCATTGTCAGTAAGTCTCTTATTGTTGATAGAAAGATCTTGAGCGCGACAATGAGTAGTCCAAGGTGTACTGGGCCACTTCCCTTTGCCATTGCTCCATAGGCACTGTTTATAAGTGGCTTAATGAGGTCGGACAGTAGCTTGAAGAACTCGGCAAGCTTCTTGTAGTATGCTGCCTCTTCCTCCTTTCCCTGTTTCTTAGCTTCCTCAGCAAGCTTCTTGTAGAGCTTGTGGTTGTCCTTTGCCCACTTCCTTAGCTTGTACAGGAACTGTACTAGTGCGAAGAAGGGTGCAACATTTCTCACAATGTCAAACTTGGCATCTTCAGCATAGTAGATCTCCTCTTGCAGTGTCTGTCTTCTCTTGACGAAGCAACATGGGCAAATGTTCTCACGTAGTATCTTTGTTGGGTACATCATGTCTACGTCTACGTGCACTATCTTTCCTGTGAATAGTGTCTCGATCTTTCCTTCTTTCCTCTTCTCTCCTCTCTTTATCTTAGTCTTGATTACGCGATCAGCTATCTGTCTTGCAACTTTGACGATTGTGTTTAGGTCATTTGTCTTGTTTAGGAGCTTCTCCAGCTCTTCTCTGTATGCTGAGAGTATTTCTGCAAGGTCTAGGAAGGTGAAGACTTTTGTTCCCGATAGTAGAGCTCTCTCCTCTGGACTTGCTGCTATTTCTCTAGCTTCTGCAACTTCTCCATGTATTTCCAGCCACTTGACGAGAGTGTACTCGAAGATCATTCCGGGACGTAGGGTATGTGCAACAGCGTCAGGGCTAAGTCCAGTAAATGCTGCTACTCCAAAAATGTAGGGTAGGTAGAGCTCGGCTAGTCCAACTGATATTGCTATGTCGCCCTTGTTGTACCTAACTGCAGTGTCCCTGTTCTGTAGCATTAGAGCGCTCGAGAGCTTCATTATTATTAGCTCTCGTGGTGGATTCATCTTTTCTTTAAGTGCCAGCATTAT
>JAMOMD010000332.1 GCA_027068725.1 Thermoproteales archaeon
TCAAGTTCCTTTATTCCTTTCTCTAAAAACTTCCTGCGTCACATCCCTAACAAAGTCACGGTCAATAATCACCTCCGCACTCGCTCTCCTCAGACTGAGCGTGAGATTGTATAGCCAAGACCTCTTATTAAGATCACGGTCTCCACCACTACACCTACCCAACTTCCTGAGCGGACAATGTTTACACTCCTCAACAAAGAGTGGGCACAGTTCCTTCCACATCGAGAGTAGCCTAGTAACAGTCTGCTCATCCACCGCGGGCACAACATAGATCCTAAATTTCCTCGACAAGAACATCAATATGCCGTACGGTACCCTATACAGGAAAGCGTACAGACTACACTGAAGGAAGTGGCTGTCTCTAGGCAATGTGAAGCTCATGCTAGACTTAATCTCTACCGGCAACTGCATGTCACCAATGTTGAGCAACGCATCACTGCTACCAAACAGGAGGTAGTTACCTACTCTCCTAAATGCTAGGTCACCCTTACGCAGGTTAAGCTCTTCCCTAATGCCTTTTTCAACTACTGTACCGTGGAAGAGCATTGTAATGTTCTGATCAGCCTCAAGCTCACCAGTAGCCCTAGCACGAATAAGCCTCCTACACTCAACAATCTCACCGACCCCAACAGCCTCAAGACCAAACTCTCTCTGCAGAACATCCTTCATCAGAACGTACTTACCATACACGTTCCTAGACTTGTCAAGCATAGACTCCACAACAAGCCTAGCCAACAGCCTAGCCGGAGACTCCGGGGGAAGCGACTGCATGTGTCACAGACGTGTAACAAAGTAATAACTTTGACTCAGCCATCACCGTAATGCTTAAAAACACTTCATCCAAAGCACAAGCACGATGGCACGAATCAACTGGCCATCAATCGCAAAGGTACTAAGAGAAAAGTACGTCAGCGGATCAAAGTGCACAGTCTGCGGAGCAATGATAGAGGAGGCACCAAACGTCCTCAAGACACTAGCAAACATTTACAGACACTTCAAGGAGAACCATCCAGATATTGTCGAGAAGGTAAAGAGCGAAATATCGTAATTCTTAACCAAGGATAAAAACTTTTATTTTTAAAAACCTTATTTTTCCGTGCCTGAGAGAGACAAAATACTCGAAAAATTATACTCCATTCACAGGAAGTCAACTTCTCAAGCTTCGCAGACTAGGATAGAGCAGTTTGTTTGCCCAAACTGTGGTTCTACTAACCTTGTTAGGTCTGTCTCAGGCTCGCTTGTCTGTGCGAATTGTGGTACTGTTGTTGAGGATAGGCCAATTGACCTTGGTCCAGAGTGGAGGGCATTTTCTGGTGAGGAGGCTTTTGAGAGGTCTAGGGTTGGCCCCG
>JAMOMD010000333.1 GCA_027068725.1 Thermoproteales archaeon
AGCGCCAGACTGGATAGAGACACGTGGTGGAATAAAGACACAGCACAACGTTCTTCAGCAGATTGGTATAGATACAGAGCGCGAGTTTGGATTCAAGGTAGTTGAGCCACTTCGTGAGCTCTATAAGGATCAGGTCAGGCAAGTAGCACGTGTGCTAGGCATACCTGAAGAGATTGTGAATAGACAGCCATTTCCAGGTCCTGGACTTCTCGTGCGCTGTGTAGGAAAGGTGTACGAGGAGAAGCTCATGGTCCTGAAGGTCGCTCACGACATTGTTGAGCGCGAGCTCTCTAACATGGGTCTAAGTCAGTGGTTCGCAGCAATATGGGAGCACGATAAGGTTCTCGATCCTGAATTGACAAGTCTACTACGCGAGAAGCTTGGTACATCAAACGTGTCTGTCTACATATTCAAGAATGTCCGTGCTACAGGAGTGAAAGGAGACTCAAGAGTCTATGGACCAATAGCACTAGTTGAGGGCGAGGTACCTGAAGATGTTCTGTACAGAGTCTACAGTTACATAACATCGAGAAGACCAGATATTGCACACGTGATATACAACCTGGACGAGAGAGAAAACGGCAAGTATTACGTAGCTATACGTGCAGTACTTACAAGTAACTTCATGACTGCACGAGTAGCAAAGATACCACTCTCAAAACTACACGAGATAGCAAGCAAAATATTTGCACAGTGCCCTGATGTGAGAGCTGTAGGCTACGACGTTGCGCCTAAACCTCCCGCGACTATAGAATTCGAATGAAAACTAGATGAGTAGCTATGGCATAAGCTTCATGCTGATCCTCGTAGCAGGAATAGCCCTAGCAGCACTTGCCATATCTTGGCTATACACAATAACAAAATCCTCAGCAATGATGGCAGCACAGGAAACAGCAGAGAAAATAATCAAACAAATAGAAACAGGAACACAATTAATGAAAGTAGTAACACCAGCACAGGTATTACTATACTCTCAAGATGTTGCCAAAGCTAAAATAGATCTATACTTAATCTTTGGCACATATCCTCTTCAAATAAAATGGTCCTACGGTAATGGCAAAGTAGTACACATTTCCGGCATAGTATCAAGCACAAGTCCTAAATTAGGAGAAAATTGTGACTGTAATAAATATGGTAAGGAAATTCTCATGTGTAAATGTGGTGGAACTAGGTATTATGTACTTATGAATGATACTGTAAATGTAATAGTTAGATATAGGTTAGTTAAAATAGCACTAGTTCATCACGGTCATTGGACATTATATCTGTACTATAATGCTGTGTCTATCGTAATTAATATGTGGAATTTCACTACTATTCCACGTACTGCGAGTGTTCGAACTGGTTCTGTAATAAAATGTTCAAGCTATGTTACTTGTAATGCCATTATGCGCAATTTACTATGCCTATACATTCCTATGGAGCTTGATGTTACAATCACGCCACTAATACCGTATGGTAAGACTCGCGTAGTATCAGCACATGTTGAGTGTGAGGTGCCTGGCATCTTGAACGTGTACCTGTGTCGTCACGTGACGGTGTGTCAGGTCTCTTAGGCTGCTGACTTGGCTTTAAGTTACCTATTATAGGATAGGCACGTGAGTGCTACATGTCATTTATTGAGAGTATAGCTGAGAGAGTAGCATTTGAGCAGGGTATTCCTCTCTCAGTTGCTAGGAGGAAAGTTGTACGTGGAATTATTGGAATAACAGTATTCCCAACACTTGCTGCTGTATCTTATCTAGTTCTTACCTTTCTGCAGCCACTTTTTCCAAATCCTGCGCTTGTTCATGCAATCTCTATAATGGTGTTGATAATATTTCTCGCAGTTGGTATATACTTTGCACTTCCACTATTTACTATAGGTGGTGTACCTACAGATGAGGAAGATTTCGCGTACTTGATAATAACTGCATACGCATCAAAGCTCGGGTCTAGCCGTGAGATAATTAGTAGGTTTGTTAGTAGTTTCAATACAATACTCACAAAAGTTACTAGAGCATTCTCTGCTAAGCCCCCTCCCAATATTGAACGTCTGCTCACGTTGATAGATGTTGAAGGTGCTTCTCCATCAACTGTCGAGAAGGCACTAATGAGATTTGAGACTATGCTTGAGAAGCGTGCTCTAGAGTTCAGGAACTTCACAGAGCTGATCAACAGCATGATCTTGGGAATCTACATAGTCATGCCAATACTCTCGCTCGTGTCCTACTTCATGGGCTCAAGTGGTGCTCTTCAGGGAACGATCCTCTTCTCTGTAGCTATGACATTCATGATCGTCCTGATTACCGTGATCAAGACTCCAAAGTACTTTCCAAAGATAGTGCCATACTTGCCAGGTCTAGGTCTGACAATAATCGTAAGCTTGCTTGGTCTACTGGCTGCGAGAATTATGCATCAGGCAGCTTGGGTTGGTGTAGGAATTGCAATAGGCATAGGTGGCGTGCTGGGCTACCTGATAAGGAGAGACGAGGCAAAGCTGATCGATGAGATAATGGAGTCTCTGCCACGTGTCTTGACTACACTGTACGATAGAATTCGTGAGGCTCGTGTCATAAATATTGCACGTGCACTCGGTGAGGCTCTCAGGACGGCTCCACTGAGCTTGAAGAGGCTGTTTAATCCATATCTAGACAATGTCAACATAGATTTTGCAACAAAGTTCAGAGACTACCTGCCTCTTGCAGTAGTGCTGAGATGTTTACAGGACTTCTCTGAGGTAGGAGTAACAGAACTCTCGTACAAGGTTCTGGCTGATGGACTTAGCAAGATCTACGAGACCTACGAGACGTATAGATCGGCCACCATTGGAATATGGGCAACTCTGTGCTTCATAATGCCTCTCGTCCTGTCAATAGCCTTCAGCTTAGTGACTTACGTTACTGCTAAGATAATGCCAACGACATCCGTATCAGGAGCGGGAATTGGCATTGTCATAACGATACCACCAATGAACTACGTCATGATGTGTGGCGTGATACTGGTAGCACTATCAGGATTTGCTGGAGGATTTGCAAGATATGGCAGACTTGCTGAGGCTCTACTATGGATGGGACTGTCGACACTCCTATTCACATTCATGTCGTATGTTGCAGTACAGTCAGGACTGCTAGCATCCTTCCTGAAGAGCACAGTAGGTGCATAACATGGTCGGAGACGTAATAATACTCGTAGGATTTATCACACTAGTTCTCGTGATACTGTTTCTACTATTTACCATGCTACCCCATGCACTTGCACCACAGCCACTACAGATACTGTACAAGCATCAAGGTCTCACAATTACGTCCATTAGAGCTCCTGGCGGAATATTTGCAGCGGTATATGCTTCGTCTCCAAATAACTCAACAATAATAGTCGTAAGTTATAGACATGTCTACTACTTCGATATCTATAGAAGAAGTTTCGAAACTGTGACATTTATCGATTACAAATACGTGAAGGTCTGTTGTAAGTTAACTAAAATAGAAGAAGTTTACATACCAATAATTGAGAAGTGGATTAGACTTGAGACTGTTAATACGTACGTTGTTGTAGCTTCTCCTTCAAGTTGCCAGTACGTTACTATACCAGAAAGATTGGCACGTGTACCTACTAGAGTTGTAGTGCCGTTCATGTTTAGTAACGTGACACTAATTCTAGAAGATTACAAGTGCAGACCTGTTGGTATTCCTGTAGTATTCGTTCCCTATGCCTCAATGGTGCGTAGAGGTAATATTTTCGGCATAGTAGTGCCTAAGTAGCAGGATGAATTTGTCTATCGACTTCCTGTTTGCTGCACTTATAGCAGTTATTTTAATAGTTGCACTTCTCCTCTATGTCGCAGTCTATTTGAAACCTCCTGAAACAGTCACCATTCGTTCCTCTCTAATTCTTTCTCGCCTAGTTCTAGACCCTCTCTTCAACAAATATGTTAGAAATCTAGTATCATACTATACTCAGTGGGGAAGAGTTCCCAAGGAAGTAGTATATGATATCGAGGCACTTGCTAATAGCTACATAGGCAATAAGTATTACTGCATGATAATATATTTACACTCTTGTATAATACTCTACGCTCGACCAATACGTGTTAAATATAATATTGATTTAGCAAGAATTTCTAATAAAAAATGTGGAAACATAATCGGCATCGCATCTCAGGAAGGCATGTTCGTCACATTCTATAACGAGCTCTATGGAACATACGAGCTGTGTAACGTGACTATCCTGCTCAAGGTATCGTAAACGGATTTTTGAGTATCTACTACGAGGCTATAATCGAATACTCGTGAGTTCCGAAGAGAAGCTAATACTACCAGAGGAGATACGCAAGGAGAAGAAGCTCAGGAGGGTGCATGAGCCATTTTATAGACAGCTGGTGATTAATCTTGCAAAAGCTCTAGGCGTAGTTCTAGTTGGTGCAGCAATAGTATTGCTGACACAGTATGGCTATGTGATATCTCCTGTACTAGGAAAATTCCTATCTGGTGTAAGTATAAGCTCGATGCCTGTTAGCACATTTGCACTAATTTCAAATACGACTATTCTGAAGCTTCTATTAGCAGCACAATCATATACAGTATCGTTCACAGTAACAAAATGTACATTAAATGGAAAAAACTGTACGAAAGGAATAGCAATATACTCCAGGAAGGGCTTAGAAAGAGAGTTCTATCTAATATGCATGTCTCACAAATGTACATACTATGAAGCTATCTCAATAAATCCGAAGGAGTGTCTACTCTCAATAAATGGCACGCGTATACGTGTAGTACCTGCATCAGAGCTCTCGATACCATTCATATACTACTGCAAAATTACAGGAGTAGTCCCATCTCCTTCAGGATTCTGTGTAACATGTAATGTTGGTAAATTGAAAAACGTAGAAATGTGCTTCTCTAATGCAGCAATATTGTACAAGATCGTCTATAAGAACGGCACTTACACATTTGAGTATACTCTAAGAAGCTTGATATCATCAAAAATGTACGTAAGTCCTAGCACAGCATTCTTCCTCATCAGGAAGAGCAGAACGTAGTGCAGAAAATCTGCACAAGTCCCGTGCGAATATTGATCCTAGCATGGATACTACATTACTGTGAGACTAAGTAGACGCGGTCAAGTGCTGACTCTGATAATGTTTGTCATAACGATATTTGTATTGATATTAGTATCAAGCATGAGAGCTACACACGTGATGTACTATCCTGTCGATACAGTAATCTCAAGTCTTGAGCAAGGCCTTCTATCATGTGCATCATTTTCTGAACATGCAATACTGATCTATGGACTCTCTAGTGCAAGATCACTATTTGATACTTGTTTAAGATCATACATAAAGTATTTGAATTCCCTGTATAACTCTAAGATAGGTCTATTATCGACCTATGTGAAAGTGGACTTTAAGGAATCGTGGAGTAACATTACGTACTGTGCAAGTTTTATAATGTATAGAATATTTGGTCTCAGCACAGGGTCTCCAATAGTAATTCGTCTATGCGAGTACTATAGTGCGCAGTACACTCTCTTTAGCAATATAATTGCCGTTGCGGATTATGTTAAGCGTTGTATCATATTCTCTTCAACGCACATCTGTTACAGGACGGTGAATATCCCAATGTATGTAGCTTCGATGCTTAATGTTATTGTTGAGAATGTTACTAACGTAGTGCCTTGCTATACTGGACTAACCACGGCTGAGGAGTACAGGATTGCTTGTATGTACGTCAGGTCAGGGCTAGGGTATGCTGTAGAGCTTCCATTCTCGACTCCTACTGTGGTAGTTGTGTTTAGGCATGGACGAGCTGTCTTTCTGATAATTCCCGTAAATCTGACGAACACCGCGACAGGACTATACGCTCTGCTATGGTGAAGAGTACGGAATGTACGAGATTGATCTTCTGATTATAACTGTGATGACCTTGGCACTTGCTGGATTAATTGCCTTCCTGACTCTGAGTATAATATCGTACTCGTCTCATGCATCAGTCTCAGCACTCGCTACAGCGCTAGCTTCAGTGTGCTTAGCAAATTCGTCCTCGATGATTGTTCACATATCTCTTTCAGGAAAGATTGTCTGCACGAGAAATCTACTATGCACAACGGACAATCTATTGGTCATGTATCTTAGAAATATTGCAAATGCCAGCTTCGTACGTATTGGAAATCTCTTCTGCGTTAACAAGCTAGGTGATTATAGACTGGTCGTGTACTGTAACTTCACGAAGATTGTAGGTCCTGTTAGTCTTCTTGTAGAGTCTACCGATGTTGAGCCTTGGAGTAAGCTCTGTGTCGTTCATGTTGATCTAGTAAAGTAGGAATTTAATCTTCCTGTAGTCTTTTAACGTGTGGTAAATGAATGCTGAAGCTGAGGCTTGCTGCTATACTGCTAATGTTGCTAGTTCTCACATTAACTAGCGTAGTCTATAGCATGAATTACGTTCTTGAAGTTGTATCGCAAGCTCCTGCTGATCTTAAGATAGTGTCCTCTACAGGTAAGATAGTTGCACAATGTCTACATGCTAAGACCTGTGTTGCAGTGGTTCCTTCAGGCACTTACTACATATACGCAAGCTGGAACGGCTTGTCCGACATAGTTAAGGTAAATGTCAATGATGCAACAGTGATCTACCTAGGCTGGTTCTTCTACCTGAAGAAACTTGTACAGCTCGTAGGTATTGGACTTGTACTATTTGGTGTTGCCTATGCAGCAAATGAGTACTGTAAGGTTCGTAGACACTTGTCCTCGATAATGATGGAGCTGCCTGTACAGTACCAGAAGCCTATGCGTGTTCTCAAGGTTAGGATAAAGCTGGAAGAGCTTAGGAGAGGTAGAAAGCTCGAGGTTGAGGACATAATTATGAGACGTGCAAAGGTGCGTGCACAGGCTAGA
>JAMOMD010000334.1 GCA_027068725.1 Thermoproteales archaeon
TGCTTGGCCAGACTGCGACTGTTGCTAGTCTGTTCACTAGCCACTGTTGTCCAAGCATGTTTGCCAACATCGTGGCATTACTAAACGGAGAATAGTTGGCTAGGACATTGGAAAAGTGAATTATGAATTCCTGTACTAGGAGTGAATGTGGGTAAACAAGGTCTAGTCCACAGAGGGACAGTAATAGTCTATTTGCTGGCGTTTCTGCTTGTCTTGGTGTGACCTGTACCTTGACGTTTATTGTCTGTCCCGTGGTGACTATTATCCTTGGCTCGTTTCCTAGCTCTGCACGGTACTTTATTTCGACTGTGTGTCCCGTAACTGCTCTTCTTGCTAGTTCAATTATTTGCCATAGTTTGTCTTCGATAAATTTTGTGAGTTTTCTGTGTTGTCTAATGAAGTTTCTTAGTATTGTTAGTAGTGTTGGTTCACCACTTTGGTAGGTCATATGGGTTTCTACTGTAGTTTATGAGGAAGGTCAATATATGTATAGTACGTACAACTGTTACTAACCCTATCCTATGTTCAGTATATGTCTCAAGCTCGTAGACTGGTCTTCCGGTAAGTGCATCCTTTACTGGGTCTATGCCTAGCTCTCTGAGAGTCTCAATGTCAACTGTGGCGGACACGGCTATTCCAAGCAGTGTGTACGGGCTTAGTGGAGGCATGTCGAAGATATCGGCATATATTCTGGCTGTTGGTAGGTAAATTCTTAGCCACGTCTCGTCTAGTCTTCTTGACAGTGTGTCAAAGAGGTTTAGTGGTGTTCTCCCTTTTGTGATCTCCGGCATTATTTTTGATGCTTGGTGTTTTGCAAGTTCTTTTAGTGTTGGTGTTTGGCTAAGTATTGGACGTGTAACTGTTTCGAATAGTACATAGTTAGCTACTGTGCTTATTCCTGGATAGTAAACACTATTTTCTACTAGCACAAAATTGCAGTTTAACATTTTTGCCCGGTCTGGACCGCATGCTTTCATTGGAGTGTCAAGGCTCATTACGCATGTGACAACGTCTGGGCTAGTAAGTAGGTAGATTCTTGTGCGCAGATCCTTGACTAGTGTGGCTACCCAGTACAGAGCCTCTCTAAGATGGTCAGAATATATCTGCGCAATGTACAGCAGTTTAGATAAGTAAAGTTCGTACGGCGTCTCAGCCCTATTGTTTAGGACCTTTAGTAGTGCTTCTCTTAGGTTTTCCAGTTCTGTACTTGTTGGCGGTGTAAAGAGTATTCTGAATACGCCCATCTCGACATAGTACGTGTACATTTTTACAATATACTCAAAGTCTGGCAGTGCTGCTACTGTTGTTGCTAACTCTTCTAGTGCATCAACAGTCCGCTGTGTG
>JAMOMD010000335.1 GCA_027068725.1 Thermoproteales archaeon
ATCTCTTGACAGAGCTCATACAGGAAGTGTCTGAGTACGTGTATGTCGTTCTTACAACACATAATGGAATTTTCGCTTCAATGATAGCTGATAAGATACCTGACACAGTCGTGTACTACGTATACAGGGACAGATACGGCTGGACACGCGCAATTAAGATTAGTGTAGAAAAACTTGCTAGACACATTGTTGAGATTAGTGATCTACTTCTAATGAAGCCAAGCGAAGTCGTAGAGAAATTCGCAGAACAAGCTCAATACCATACAACATGAACTCTCAACAGAAACCTATTAGACAGAAAATCAGATGTACATTCACATCGCTTTTTACTTTCCCAACATTGTTGTTCCTAGGTATGTTAAGTAGTAGTCATGTTCTCAAAGGAGAACTTGATAGATGTCTAGTTATATGAGTGGTGAGTATGTTCAGCTCTTGAAGAAGCGTGCATTATCTATGTTGCGTCTTGCTGAGAGGTTGTTGAGTGAGAATGAGCTTGACTTATCAGTCTTGCTCTCTGAACATGCTACAAATCTATACCTGAAGGCAGTGCTGTACAGGCTGATAGGTGAGGAATATCGTGGACATAATATACGTGCACTACTTGGCGTATTGGCAACTGTACTAGAGGAGGAGGGTTTACGTCAAGAAGCTGAGCGAGTAATAGACTTCTTGAAAAGGTCTAGGAGAGAATTAGCAGAGCTTAAGGAAGGTCATACACGCTCAATCTACGGTATCTACGAGTACTCGCAGTATCAGGCAAAGAAGCTCCTAGAAGTTGCTAAGTCTGTTATCAAACTTCTTGAACAGATCGAGCAGGGAATATTTGAGACACAGTGACTAGCCTATGGCTCAGAAGCCTACGTAAGTGGAAGGAATATGTCAAAATAGTGACAAGTGCCGTAAAGAGAATAGTACCAGAAGCACAGATATTCTTGACCGGTGGAATAGCCGAAAAACAGAGCAACAGCACATAGCGATATAGACATCGTAGTTGTTCTACCATATGAACCAACATTTGAAAAAGCAGCAGAACTACGAGCAAGAACTCTTGAAGAGACAGAAAAGCTAGGCTTACCATTTCATGCTCCAGTTGAACTACATATCGTAAGTATCGATATGCTAAAACGCTACAAGACACTAAAGCCAGTAGAATATCAAAGTCAGAACATTTAAAACAGCATATTTACAAAAAGACAAATCATTACTAAATTAGTATGTACATAATACACTTCGATTATTTTGCACTATGCTAATCTTATGTTTATTAAAAGGAAATGATCGCTTGGAGCAATACAATTTTAACGCAATTTAGGACCGTATGCTTGTACTTAACCTAGCATC
>JAMOMD010000336.1 GCA_027068725.1 Thermoproteales archaeon
CTTAACAACGTCCTGACAAGAAGATTTCACAATGCTGAAGAGCTCTACCTGACAATTCTTGCAATCCATGCACTAGGACTACCAATGATACAGGATAGTATAGTAATTTCGGAAAATTTTGTAAGTGAAGCAGCACAGGCACTAAATGAAAATTGTAAGATAGTATGTGATACACGCGTACTGGCAGTCGGCGTGAAGTATAGTCTCGAAAAACGAGGATTTAGCAATAGTGTTATTTGTCTTTCCGAACTTAGAGATCTGAAAAATTATAAGTTCATTGCAGATGTTATTGAAAACGAACCTGAAATTATTGAGAACTCGCTTGTTTTAATAGGATCATCGCCAATGGTTCTCGAGAAGATTCTAAATAAGAAACTTAGAGCAAGAGCAATCATTGCCACGCCTCCTGGCTTTCTTAAGGCTCCTCAGGTTAAGACTATGCTTGCTTGTAGTGACTACGCGTACGTTACTGTGCTTGGAAGTGTTGGATGTAGTAGTCTCTGTCTGGCACTGTTTAACGGATTGTTAGATATTGTCCAGGGAATTCACTTAAAACTGCTTGAGCTAACTAACATGGTTTCAAGATGAAAATAGGGTTACTCTTTGTATGCCATGGCTCGACAAGCAGATCGTACATGGACTCTATAAACGAGATAGTTACAAGAGTCGTCAGGAAGCTCTCGAAGATGCTGGGGGAAGATAAGACGATAGTGTGGAGAGTCGGGTACCTTCACGATGCCGAGCCAAGGCCACGTGATGCTCTACAGCAACTTATTGCAGAACGTCCTGATGCGATTCTCATAGTGTCCCTATTTGTAGTGCCTGGAAGACATGCGGGAGAGGATGTGCCAGAGATGCTTGACATAAAACTTGGCGAAACCAAATATGTTGAGGGCATCCCAGTTAAGTACGTTGGTCCTCTATGGCCTGACGATAGGATTGTAGACATAATAGTCGATAAGGTCACGCTAAACCTAAAAGAGGTGTCTACACCATGATGCGCGGTTGTAATGAACATACTAATTACATACTGTACGAGAAGTGAAAGAGAAATAGCCGATGTATTGAGCCTCTATTTTAAAAATAATGGTCATGTAACACGAATATTAAGCATTAATCAGGTTCGCGATATAGACAATTATACATTTGTAATCTGTGTAATGCCTCTGCCAGTGTTTATTAGAAAATTTGCAAAAATGTTAAAAGGAAAATTCTCTGATCCGGGAATCGTACTTGTAGACCCTAACCTAAGGTACGTAATTCCACTAGCAGGTGTTCATGCAAAGGGAGCAATAGACCTAGCTATAGAGATCGCAGACTTCCTAAATCTAGAAG
>JAMOMD010000337.1 GCA_027068725.1 Thermoproteales archaeon
TTTGAGGCCAATATTACGCGATATTCCTAGTACAGCAACATTGTCAGAAATCTTTGCAATACCGGCATCTAGAATAGTTACATTACTAAACTCTTCATCGTCTAGCTCAAACTCGTCATTATTACCAAGAATAGTCACAACCTGACTACAATACTTAGAGCACTCCCTCAAGAAGCTAACAGCGAGATCCCTATCACCGAAGTCTCCTCCAAGTAATAAAACATCTGGATGTTCAGACTCAACGAGCTTTAGAGCATCAGTAAAGGATGTTTTATCCTCCTCGAAGTGTAGGTCAGACAAGTAGAGCAGTTTCATTGAGTATGAAGAACGTTTTATGTTTAAAAGCTTTGCCTAGAAACTAGACAGTGCACGGACAAAATACCTAGTTGCTAGGTATAGGCCCTCGACAGTTCTCAGGTACGGGTCGGTGACACGTAGCGGACGTTTCTCGTACTTGTACTCTAGTACATGACCACACTTTTCGCACTTGTAGACAATCGTTGTGTATCTAATGTCATTAACTATCTTGACTGGGATCATTTCACTACCACACTTTGGGCACTTCAACTTGAAGAAAAACATCGAGAATAGTTGAAAAGAGTGTAGTTTTAAGTCTTTGCAACGTCGCAATTCCCACCCATTGGACAAGGAGCCGGCACTATGCACCTCTTCTGTTCAATAGATAAGTGCCAGATAGACTTCCACTTCTGCGCAAGAGCGCACAATGAGACCCCACTTGCCTTGGATGCTAGGCAAATGTCAAATAGTAGGAAGTTCGATGGCAGTGACCTATAGACCTCGCCTAGACCATCAAGTATAGGCACAATTAGTCTCCTATATGCCTCTGCTGGTGGAAGCTCCCTAAGTGGTACATTTGGTACCTCCCTATAACGTAGTGGTAGTAAATACGTTTCCCAGCGTGCCCAAGCTGGTAGATTCTCGTAAATTTCCAGGATGTAATTAACGTCCTCATTAACAAGCTCGGGACGTGAAGGATCTATGGCACATAGGAACTGTAGACAAACAGAGATGCACCACTTGCGTAAGAGTTCAACAATAGCATCAGCAATCTCCCTCGGAGAATACACTATCTTGCTATAACGTGCAATGGTCGGGGTCTTCAAGCTAATGGCAACAGCAGTCACGAAACTGTAAGAGTGTAAATCGCGCTGGCAATAGTCGTGTAACCACTCAAGTACATATAATAACTTGTCTGGGAATGATGTTGTTATGCTCAGTGAAGGACTGCATTGTACTTTAATTTCCTGCTCCATTAGATCAGCAAGAGCACTAAGCAAACTATCAAACGCAGCAAAAGTCTCACCACAAT
>JAMOMD010000338.1 GCA_027068725.1 Thermoproteales archaeon
GGTCCAAGGCTTGTTTGTTTTTGGTAGCGGGGGGTGGATTTGAACCACCGACCTCGGGGTTATGAGCCCCGCAGGATACCTGGCTTCCCCACCCCGCTTCAGCTCGCTTTCTTCGTGCTCGCTCTCTATTCTGGTGTTTTTATTTCTTTCTCTATTCTCGCGCTACTTGTCTCACGTATCTTGCAAGTCTTAGTCCAGTTACGAAGCCTATCATTGAGTATAGTGTCATGCCGAGGACGTACATTGCCACGTACCAGTTTGCGTAGTACAGTCTGTACAATGTCATGTAGAGCATCAGGTCGACGTACGTGTCTACTAGTGTTGCGGGTACGAAAGCTAGTGCTGCCCGAATCTTGTGTAGGTCGTCCTGTCCATAGGCTCTGAATATTAGGAGAAATAGCTCGTAGAACATTGCTGTTGTTGCTACCCACAGTATGGATAGTATACTTAGTCGACCAAAGTAGAGGACTGACAATATCCACACTATTAGTGAAATCATTGCAAATGTTCCAGGTCTTGGTCTCAGAGATAGGGCTATCCCTATCAGAATCATTCTAACAACATCGTATACGAGACCCCAGACAGTCCAGTCAAAAGGCCCAAGCACAGATGCTATGCCCCACAGCACATAGCTAGGTATGACAGCTGTGACAAATATTAGACAGCCCGTTAATGAGCAGAGCACAGTTTCCTTAAGCGAGATCTTTCTCAGAGTTCTAACTACAATAATTACAAACACAGGAACAGCTACAAGACCAGCAAATGCAACAAGTAGAAGTGCAGTCTCTTCAAGACATACTATCTTTATATGATAAGTCTTCTCAAGTATTGGTCTAGTACCACCGTAAGGATATACCAATACCTTAACAATGTGCGTGCCAATGATCTTCATAGGATTAACATAAGACCAGAGAGGAAACACCTCACTACTGTTTCCGGGAATTCCCTCTAACACTATGATACCTGTATGTACACCAAATGCAGCACTTTCAGGACTTGTAGAAGCTATCGGAAGTTTCCCATTGTCAAATAGTATCACTATGGTATAGTATCCTGGTCCTGATACGTGTACACACATGAAACCAATAAAGTGAGGATGAACAGATTCTGTTAGTCCAGATACAAGTTTTAGAATAGGATTAATTACTCCAGGTGTGACAACATATGTGTACTTTGCAATTTTTGCATTAAAACGGCATAGCGAGTCCGATGGAGCTATTAGATAGACTTTAATAGACGATTTCTGTCTCTTCACGTAGATCCTCTTTACTAATGTTATGGACTCTCCTTCACAGGATGCATGTAGTTTAACTATGCAAGATCTATTGTTCACTTTTACGGAGAATATGAGCACTTTCGATATGTGAGCTATACTGAAGTGAAAATTTCTAATTATTTCGGTTACTTTTCTACCTTTGTAAATTAATGTACATCCTATTGATGTTATTTTTATTGTGCAGTCTACTGGTTTGTTTATTTTTGATTCGAGTATTAGACAGGACTCGAGTGTCTGGTTTGGAAACGTGTATATTGTTGTCTTGTTTATTCCTGTTGGTATCTCTAGGCTTAGTGAGAGAGGGAATGCGTATGTTACATGTGTTAATAGTAGGAGAGTTATGAAGATGGAGACATGTAATAAGTATGTTTTTACTATGTATTTCATGACTTGTAGATATTACGTGTACTTGAGCCTATATGCTATTAACCTGTACTCGCCGACTATCTTTGCTGGTGCTGTTGGTGAAGGTGCAATGTTGACTAGGCCAGTGAGCACGTATATGTAGGAGTCGTGTGCAGCAACATCAACAGGTATTCCAAGTCCTTTCTGCACAGTTAATAATCTAATGACTCTGTACGGGTGACCACACACGTACCACACGTACACTCCTGCGAGCGAGGCATCTCTTCTGACCCAGTTAATCCCGATGCTACCAACTAGGTAGCATCCTGTCAGCACGAATGGTCTTACCTTGCCATATGTTGGCATTCCGTAGAATGAGTCAACGTATACTAGCTTTCCTGTGCGTATGTCAAATATGAAGAGCTTTGTACCGTTTGGATGAACCATGACTGGTCTCTTCAAGTAGCCTGGAGTCCAGCCTACAGAGTACGTGCCTCCTGTATACACTATAACGTAGTCTCTAGTTACTGCAGCAAGGCCAGCGTACGTGTATATGTAAGTCTTGATTACTTTTGATGTTCCTTTTCCAGATATTGGCGTCATTATTGCTTGAGTAGGTATGAACTGTACGACACTCTTCTCCCATAGAACAACTGGCCTATGCTTGCTCACACTCTCGATGTTGTTTAGTACTACTATCCTGCCCTCGCCAGTGACGATGATCAAGTACTTGCCGTTGTCGGCGAATGCTAGTCCATTCCATATGGAGGTATGGTTAATGTACGGTATTGGTGGAAGCGGTGAGTAGGTGTACAAGACCTTACCAGTAGCAGCATCTATTACCCATACCTTACCCATGTGCCACTTTACTGGATTCTCAGGATCAACACCCCAGAAAGATGCTGCAGCTAGGTACTTGCCATTGCTCGAGAGGGCTAGTATTGGTATATCAACGTGTGCTGTCCCATTCTTTGGCCATACCCACACTATCTTGTGTGTCTGAAGATCTATTGCCACTATCCTAGACCAGTATCTGCCTGTCCAGACGCCTACTATGTAGTGATGGTATTTTCTCGCAATTTCAGGATATATCTTAGCTAGGTCAAACTTTACGTAGTAGTACTTGACCATCTGAGTCTTCGGATTTACGTAACGCTCAACTATCGTCACGTACAGTATCTTACCGTCAGGACTTACCACAGCATAGTAAGGTACCACAGCAAGCCACGGCTCACGCATTATTGTCTCAACTGTCGCATTTGAGGGACCTTTCACAAATCTGCACAATTCTAGACTCCAGAGCTTTCTCCAGGTTGATGTGTCGTAGATAATTATCTCGCCACATCTTGACCATATTCCAACTATCATCAGTTTACCATCAGGTGTGAATCTTATTGTCCTAGGAATGTACCCAACAGGAAATGTGAACTCGCGAATAAGCTTACCTGAAGTTGCGTTATACACGTAGAGCTGACCTTTGACTGTTCCAACGACAACGTACTTACCATCAGGACTTACAGTCACGTATCCCTGAAAGTATGTCCACCATGTCCATACTCTGAAGTAAACTCCGAGCTTTATTAGCTCCTGTCTTGGTATCAGTGGAGGAGTTTTCCATACCTCAACAAGCTCTGGATGAGATACGTAGACGACCTTGTGCTGAGCTGGTGGAGCAGTAGTCTTTCCTGATGGTGGAGCAGCCACATGTTTGTGCTGACTTGAGAGAATGTACCATGTCACTGCTGTGCATACTACTGCTGTTATTACGACTGCAACTATCACTGCTATTACTGTTCTTGATGACACGTGCTCCTGTAATAAGTAACCTAATAAGGATTACTAAGTGCAGAAGTGAAATAGTGAAAATAAGTTCTAGAACTATCGTGTACAGAAATGGAGACGACTCCCATACTTGAGCTAAGGAGCAGCGATGATCTTGTGCGAAAAAGCTGCATTGGCATACTTGCAATAACCATCGTGCTTGGCGTGACCCTGTTTGTTCTTCTACCACCTCTCTTTGCCGGCATAGCATTCGCGGCCTACCTCATGACAATACTCTACGGATTCTACGCAATGAAGCAGCTTGATCTTCGAGTAATGGTGTTTCGCGATAGGCTAGTAGTCAAGAAAGGGCCAGATCTCTACACGATGCCTTACGAGAACATTAGGCTAATACTTGTGCAGCCACGTGTCGTGTCTATAAGTTTGCCATTCATCGAGGACAAGGTTAGGTTGCCGAAAGTAGTCTCGAGCACGTTTATCGTCAGGATATTCTTGAACAGTGGTCAAGAGGTACACTTCCAGCTATTTCAGGATGAGAAGGAGAAGTTCCTTCAGGCACTAGACAAGGCACGTAAGCTAGGTGCTAAACTTCCTAGAGTTGAGACGCTACTGTAACATCAGAACCGTCAACTTTTCCTGATAAAGCTAGTGCAGCTTCTCTAAGCCACCTGTACTTTGGATCAAAGCTTATCAGGATCATCTTCTCGTGAGGATGTTCTACGCGAAGTATTCCTAAGCTAGCAAGCTTCTGAACATACTTCTTCAGATTCTTAGGCGACATGTTCACACTACGTGCCAGTCCTCTCAGCGACGTGTACTCCTGCTCCTGTGTCGCTAGTACTAGCAGTATCCTGACGTAGATATCCTCCTTAGCCAGCGTCTTCAATAGACGAAACATCTCTGCAAGATACTTGAGAGCATCTTGACTGAGATTCACGGTCATCGCATGTAGACTATCGAGTAATGTCATCAAAAAGGCTCCTCGACAAGTACTTCAGGTCGATCATCGCTGCCTTGGAGATATAGGAGAAAATGCATATACTACCTAATATAGTCTAGGTACAACATGAGTAGAGAAGCCTACCAGATAATTATGATCGGCCTAGTTCAGGGAGTCGGGTTTTAGACCATTCATATATCGCATAGCTAAGCAAGCACAAGTAGCAGGATACGTGAAAAATCTTGGAGGAGCAGAAGTAGAGATTCACATAGAGGGATCTCGAGAAAACATTGAGAAGTTCTTCAAACTATTCTGGAAAACTAAGCCAGACTGTATAATAGTTGAGAAGATAATAGTCAAGAGAAGAGAACCTGCAGGATTCGAAGATTTTAGAATAGAGAAGAGTGGCAGAGAAGCAACTGCACGTTCTGTTGTTCCTCCTGACTTCTCTGTTTGTGAAGAATGTCTTAAAGAAGTTCTTAATCAAAATGATTGGAGAAGATATAGATACGCTTTCAACTCCTGCGTATTTTGTGGTCCCCGCTTCTCAATGATGTACGATAATCCCTGGGATCGAGAAAATACAGCAATGAGAGATTTTCCACTTTGTGAGTACTGTCTAAGAGAGTATACTGATCCTACAAATATTAGAAGATTTCATGCTCAGGGAATATCATGTAAGCTATGTGGTCCTCGACTATGGCTCTGTGATAAAGATGGAAATGTTATTGATACGAAAGATCCTATAAGTGAGACTGCTAAGCTAATAGAGGAAGGATACATAGTAGCTATCAAGGGCTTAGGTGGATTTCATATTGCTTGTCTTGCAACAGATGATGATGTTGTTCTTAGGCTTAGAATGAGAAAGAGAAGACCAGAGCAGCCTTTTGCTGTGATGGTACTTGACTTAGATGTTGCTGAGCGTCTCGTGTATCTTGATGAGGATGCTAGGAAGGTACTGACGTCGTTCAGGAAGCCTATAGTGCTTCTGCCCATGAGAGAAGATGCGCCAGTGTCAAGGTATGTAGCTCCAGGACTTGCTCACTTGGGAGTATTTTTACCATATACGCCGCTTCACTATCTGCTTCTTCGTGAGCTACATGATCGTTTTGCCATAATGACTAGTGGTAATGTACATGGAAAACCCATGTGTATAAAGAATGATCAGGCACTTCGAGAACTTAGGAGCATTGTTGACTACTTTCTGCTACATAATAGGGAAATAGTGAACAGAGTTGACGATAGCGTTGTAAGGTTTACTACAGGGAAACTTGTCCTCTTGAGAAGAGGAAGAGGATATGCCCCCTACTGGATCAGGACGCCGATCAGGACTAGCAGAACAATAGTGTGCCTTGGAGCACTTCTACAGAATGCTGGTGCACTAATGTTTGAGGATAAGGTAGTGCTCACTCAGTACATTGGTGACTGTGATGATCTAGACACGCTAATGGAACTAGAGCACTATATTAGGGTACTTGCACGTATGTATAGATTAGACCTGAGAGAAGCCCTGTTTGTCTGTGATCTGCACCCTAGCTATGAGACTACACTACTTGCTCAGAAGCTTGCAGAAGAGAACAATGGCGATCTTGTACAAGTTCAGCATCACTGGGCTCACGTAGCATCAGCAATGGCAAGTCTCGGAGTAAGTCCTGACGAGGAGGTCATCGGAGTAGCTATTGATGGCGTGGGATATGGACTTGATGGTCAGGTATGGGGATGCGAGATCATGTACGCCACTTACAGGAACATGCGTAGAGTAGGACATCTCAAGTACGTGAAGATGCTAGGTGGAGATTTAGCAACGTACTACCCTGTCAGGATGACTGTATCCTACCTCATGGAGATACTGGAACCTGACGAAGTCAAGAAAGTGATTGAAGATAGGAGACTTGTCGAGGGCTTAAGATACGGAGAAGATGAGCTACAGCTAATATTGTCACAGTACGAGAATGAGAAGATACTGACATCAAGCATTGGGAGATTTCTCGATGCTGCTTCTGCGCTTCTGAGAATATGCCTTAAGAGGACTTACGAAGGAGAGCCAGCAATAAAGCTTGAGGCACGTGCATTTAGAGCACACTTCAGGAAGATCGAGCCCGAACTTCTGGAGTTTGATATAGATGGGAGTGGCCCCTACGTGATAGATCCATCAAAAATGTTTGAGTATTTGTTAAATGTTGATTATAGAGACGAGAAAGAGGTCGATAAGGCTGCACTGAGCCTACTGTTCAGTATAGGGTATGCTATTGGTATAGTTGTGAAGAAAGTTCGTAAAAGAAATATAAAGAAGGTAATCATATCAGGAGGTGCTGCAGTTAACGAGTTCATAATTAGAGGAATAGTATCAGCACTTAGGGATACGGATCTTCAAGTTCTTCTGCCGAGAGACGTGCCAGCTAACGATGGAGGAATTGCA
>JAMOMD010000339.1 GCA_027068725.1 Thermoproteales archaeon
GTGTAAGTGACAACGGCGATGTGATTATGGTGGAGTTTGGAATAAGCGGCTGGCTGGTGAATAGATGGGAGTACTTAGTTGTGGAGATAGCGAAGATGTACAAAGTGCCAACTGCTGAGCTGGACGAAGTGCTGAAGAAGCACGAAATTGACGGAGAGAGTGTTATAAAATATCGTATTAGCAAGGCGGGCAAGACATCTAAGGAACTAAAGAATGAGATAAAGACGATAACAAAGAAGGTCGAGGGCATAATAAAGGAGATGATTGATTTGGCGAAGGAGATTAAGGAGAGACAGGACATATCCGAATGGGTGTGGACAAAGGCAGAGTTCGACTTTGAGAAGATGAGATTTAGACCTGTGGGCGAATCCTAATTTTTTTTGCATAGATGTGTTTGTTTGTTAGACACAATCGACAAAATGATTTTATAGACAGGGTGACAGATGGATAAACATGAGCTGGAGAGTGATAGAGGTAAACGGGATTATGGGAGTATATTATGACATGGAAATGTGGAGGAATGAAGTAGGGAAGTACGGAGTGATTGAGACAAAGATAATAGAGAACGGGAGAGAGATAACAGCGGAGCAGGCGAACAGGAGGAGAGAGGAATATCTGAGAAAGGTAATAACTAATAGCTGCGAGAACTTGAAGAAGAGCGGAATTAGATATGTCGTGTTAATGACGTACGCACAGATGACGGAGTATAAGCCAAAGACATTCCTACCCGTCAACACGATGGAGGGTCTGGCGTTGTATAAGAGGAAGCCGAAGTTCCTCAAGAATTAGAAATATTTAAATATTTTTACGTCTATTTTTACGCATGGACGTGAAGAAGTTAGATATTGTTGTGCGGGTTAGACGGACTGGGATAGACACGTATAGAGGGGAGCTATTTCTGAATGACGTACGGGTTAGCAGCGTAGAGGGAATGCTGCCGATGCTGAACGAACTGATTACGTCAGGGATTGCAAAGCTGGGGTACGTTATCGCTGAGGGCACGGATAACTATTTCTACTACAACGGGTTTAGGGTAGGCGAGAGAATAAAAGGTGAATATAAGAACATATTTGACATAGCAGAGGCAATACTGAGGACGTTCAAAGATACATTGATGAACGTTATCAATGTGGACAAGGGACTGAAAGAGGTTGCTGTTGCGGTGGACTCTATCGAAATCTTTAAATAACATGACGTTTATACAACATTACGGGGTGATGGAAGATGAAGTTGGAGATTGTGGAGGCAAAGGGAAGAGCAGGCGGTAGGTCGAGCTGGGACGAAGACGAAATCAAAAAGATTCTAAAGGACGTCGAGAAGATGATAGAGGAAAACGGGTTTGCATTGCTGACAAGGGACAGAATGCTGAAGGCATACAGAGGCAACGCAACAGACCAGTATAAGCTCAGTATGTTAAGAAGAAAGTTAAAGGAACTGTTCCCGGACGACAAGTATGAGATTGCTTACTATGAGAGGATTGTAGCGAGGGACGAAAAGGGGAAGCTGCACACTTTTGACAGAGTCTATAAGATTGAGCCTGTTGCCTGATTTTTTTACTTTTTTTGGGTGATGGTATGGTTGACGCACAGACTATAAAGGACATGGTCGAACTGTTTTTGATATACCTGATAGCTTCGGTGATTTCAGCAGTGTGGATTTTTGGGTTCATGTGCGTATTTGCGTACTGCTTCGAGCCAGACTTAAGAATAGGAAGCATGACAATATACTTACTGATAGCATTAATCTGTGGTTCGTCAGTGACTTTATGGGACTTCTTTCATCCTAAGTAAATTTTAAAATTTTTAAATCACTTTTAGCGTGCTGTTTATTGTGCCGACGTCGTGGCTTATTGCTTCCAAGAACCACGACGGGAACTCTTTTTTGTATTTTAGTAAGTGGTTTATGCTGCTGTCGAGGATGTACGTCACTCCGTAGTCGTCTTCAGCTCTAACTATCCTTCCGCATGCCTGAATCAGTGTTTTGATAGCCTGATAGCGTGCCCATCTCCAGTTTTTCCTCTTTACCCAGATTTCACGCACCCTCGGGTCGCTGATGTCAGGGTATGGCACTTTGGTAATTATCTGCCAGCGTGCGAGGTCATACTTCAAGTCGAGGCCTCTCTCGAACCCAACACAAACGAATATTGCCGGTTCGTCAGTGCTCATGAACTCGCTGAGTTTATCTGTTCTGTCGTCCTTCCCGTGCGTGATTATCTTTCTGTCCAGTGATAACCTTCTTTTGATTTCGTTTGCTATTTCGTAACTATGTGCGTGAATAATACCCTTCTCGTCGCTGTGCTGGTTAGCTATCGAAACTATTGTTTCTATCAGCCTGTCGTAAGTGTTTTGTCTTTCCTCTTTAGTCATCTTTCCAACAGCCTTTATAATAATTGGTCTGTTCTCTGCGGGTATTGGGTGCGGTACACGTATGAACAGTGTTTTGCCTCTAAGACCAGTGTAACGCTTGAATTCCTGAAGAGGGCCGATAGTCGCCGAAGTTATTAGTCTATATTGACCTCTCCACCAAATTGTGGTGTTCAGGATGATGCCGGCGTCAATCGGTTTCAATTCGAGTGTTGCACCTTTCTTTGTGAAAGTCCAGTTGTCCGGATGGTCCTCTGCGTCGTCGAGGAAAAACTCAAGCTTCATCTCTTTGCGTTTGAGTGATTCAAGCATTGCAGCAATCTGTGCGTTCTTTGTCGGTATTTCTTCATAAAATCTTATCTTCCTTCTTATGTTGGATAATTGTACTTCTGCCCATCTCATAACAGAGTATATGTTCGGGAAGGTTTGAGGGGTAGTAAACTTGAGAGTGCCAAAGTCAACAGCCCATGACTCCAAATCGTCGGCCTCATCAACTATAAGTAAATCTCTTGTGCCCCAGTACTTGTCAATGTCTTTGGTTAATATCATAAAAGCAAATGACATGCCGGCAATCCATGAGTCCATAGCTTTTGCTTTTGCGATATTATATGGGCATTGGTCATAGTTTCTGCACACGAATCCTTTCTGAGTGTTGCACGGTGCTAAGTTTACTGGCACTGGCTCTTTGTTTATACCTCTGTGGAAGGGGCAAATGTATTTGTCTTTGCCCTTGATAATAGCAATTCCACCTAATGCATCTATCAGTTTGTCCTTTTCGAGCTGGTCTAACAGGCTGACCTGTGGTGTAGTGTACCATGCGTCAAATCCTTCGTGCTCAAATAGAATCAATGCAACCATATAGTTCACAAGTGACTTACCGAATCCTGTCGGTGCTTCAACGACTACATTTTTGTAATCCTTGTTCAAAAATGCGTCAACAATACTGTTTATCACTTTCTGCTGATACTTCCTGAACTTAATATTATACTCTTTAGCATACTCTCCAGCATAGTCTTCCATAGTAATAGATATGTGGGGAAAAGTTTAAAAGGTTTACGGTTGTAAAAAAGTTAAACAATTCTACGGGTCACAATAGTGTAGTCAATTATCTCCTCAAGTCCTTCGATGATGAACTCTTTACTCCCGTCGTCCTTTTCAACCCTTCTGACAATGAATCTGTAGATTGGCAGTTTAGAGTACTTGAATAGCTCTGCGAGCTGGTGGTCTGGCAGTACGACAAGGAAGGCGTCGGCGTTAACAAGTTCTGCAAAATAAATGAGGTCGTGAATGTACTTGACTCTGTGCGGGTACTGTCTTATTTCGTACTTACCGAATGCTTTTTTCAGTATGTAGTGATTTCTGTCATTGAGTTCGTGCCGGGATACCCATACTAACCTCATAGCTCGACCACTTTATACCCTACTACTTTGTTAAACAGCTTATCCCATACCCATAGACCTCTCTTGTGAGCAGTTTCTTCGTCCTCGCTGTAAATGTTGAGTCTATACTTTCCGTCCGGCATTTGCTTTATGCTAAACCTGAACGTCTTATCCTGTACCCTTATCTTCATTAGCTCCTTTTTCAGCAGTTCAGGGTCAATATCATAACTGTCAAACACAAACCTTGTTGCGTACATTTTAATCACCCTCATGGTCAAGCAGGTTCGCATGGTATATACGTACGGCAGGAGCAATCATAACGAATCTGTTAGTGTCTCCTTGCAGTATAAGAGGTGCTTCGACTGTAGGGACGTATACCTTCAGTACTTCATTTGCTATCAAGTCTATAGATACATACTCTTTGTCAATCTCAAGGTCTGACATAAGTAGTACGCCAGTTGCTGCATTCAGTAACACTGGATTAATGTAACAATCGTTTCCGTACTTTATTGTACCTGCACCAACATTTACGTACCCAGCATTGTAAAGATAATTTGCTTTTCCTATTCTAAGAACAAATGACTTTCCGAACCTGTCAGTGATGTTCTTCAGCCTGCACAGTGCAAAAGTGTTCTCCCAGCAGTCCACTCTGTCGTACTCGTCGAAATACCTGTGCTTTTCTCTTTTCTCTTTAACTCCTCTAACTGCGTACTTTTTTCCGTTTACCTCTTTTACGATATATGTACCTTCTCCTTTCACGACTATATCTCCCAAAACCTCCACCACTACCACCTCCCGACAGTACATCTATCTCCTTCTCCTCACTAACGTACACAATCTTATTACCTTTATATCTTCTTTTGATGCTGAATAATATATCGTTCGCAACACCGCTGAACCCGCATCTTTTTTCACCAAGGTATAGGCGTTCGGGGTCGTCACATAACCCTGCCCGGTAATGCACGTTTGTCGGTACACCGTAAACACGGATGTGATAACCGTGCTCCGTTTCGTACACCTTGACTTCAGCGTTGGGGTTGATGTGCTCAGCCAGCCATCTTGCATTAAAGTAAACCTTTAGTAACTTAAACTGGTTCTTTGTGTCTAAATCAATCCCCAAGTCCGTGGTGTTTAGCTCCTTAACTATTTCACTCTCCGGCATATTTCCTCACTCCCGAATGATACTCCCATTCGTGCTCAATATGGATTTCCATGTCCTCGTATATCGAGTAGAACGCCTTTCTCCAGTCTCTCCAGTAGTACCTCATAAATGTACCATTTGCTCTAAATGGATACCTTCCGTAGTCACCATCGTATATCTCTATGTAATATTTGGGCTTCCTGCTCAGCTTGTCCTTGAACTGCCTGAGAACTGTCATGCCGAAGTACTTATCAGACTCCATGATTAACTCAGTAGAGTACCCTGCCAGCTCAAAGAAAACCTCTATTGCATCCTTACAGAACGCTTCAAGGTGGTCTCTCTTTTCGTACACGAACTTTGGTACGTCAATCAATAACCTGCCTTCGAGTTCTCTTCCTCTTCCTCGTGAGTACACGAATGTCATTACTGCCAGCACTTTGTACCATACTGTTTCCCTTTTTACCTTGATTTTTTCGTACTTGTGGTTTTCGTATGACCATATCAGCCATTCGTATATTGTTTTGTACGGGACTTTGTACTTGATGTGATACCTGATAATGTTAATGTCCTGTCTGACTATTGCCTGATAGCGTCTCCTTGTGATTTTGCCCTCTAAAAATTGTTTAATGGCGTTAAATGTCCTGTCAGTGATTTTGATTGTCTGTCTGTTGGGCAGGGTTATTTTGTACATTTAGACCTCCTCTCCACCGGTGATGTTATGGATTGACTCTGCAGATTTATAGTATGGAATCAACCCTCTGTCCTTTGCCAGTTGAAGTGCATACTTCGGTGAGGTAGAGAACAGAGAAAACATAAGTCTTGTCAGTATTATGTCTGCTGTTATCCCTGCCGTGCCGACGTCTATGAACTTAATCAGCGTAAGTATTATTAGCATCTTCTCCTTTTTGTCGGTTGTATTTTCTAATCTGTTGAGAATATGCTCCGCAACTTCCGTTGCTGCTTTTTCTCCCCTCAGAAGCACGTAATCTATCATCTCCGTTAATATCCTTTTAAGGTACTCTACTTCATCCATGCCGAGTGCGTCCGCAACAGTAATTTCATCTTCTGACATACTTTCTCACCTCCTCTATACTGTATAACTTACCACACTTTCTGCAATAGATACCTTCCACCTTTACCTCACCGTCGTAAGTAAAAATATAAGAGGGAACACCATAGACTCTCAGTCGTCCGTTAATGTACGACAGTACCTTTTCCCCGCACCTGCACTTTAGCACCGTCATATGTGCAGCCTGTCTTTTATTAGTTCCACGTCTCCTTTAATGTCCTCAATCTCAGTCTTAATTTCGTCAATCTCTTCGCTGAGTTCGTCCAATCTCTCGACGACTGACTGAAACGTTTCGTACAATTTGTTGAGGTATGCGTACATTTCTGCATCCATATCTATGTAATCATTTACGTCGTCCAGATATTCCTTTAGCAGTGCCATATTGTTGTTTAACTTCCTCTCTGCCGAAGTCATACTATCACCACCTGAATGGATTACTACCACCTAATCTTACCGTCACCTCCTTATTAAGTATGTCAGGGTTGTCAACAATCTCTAACCTCAGCTCCTCCAGCACACTACACAGCTCGCTACATTTGGGGAACTGATTCCACGTAAGCATACGCATCGCAACACTTCTTATAAGTTCAAAAAAATCACCGAATTTGCACTTGATTATGTCATCCTTGATTTCCATGTCTTTCCTTTTGTCACTAAGATATGTCCTGATGGCGTCGATTACCCTTGTGCTTGTCTCAACGTCCTTATTGAGTTCGTAGATAACTATGTACTCGGTCATAGCATCCCTCCACAGTCCATTCTTAACAGGATGTTCTCTGCGAGCTTTGCTAAAGTGCAATCCTTTTTACCTGCAAGACCTACTGTCCTCCAGAACATACATGAGTCCTCAACACATTGTTTTTGTGTAAATGGACATATCTTCCCGGTCATATCAAACCCTCTATGAACTCTTTAGTTTCGTCCATATTCTCCGCCGTGATAAGGGTCTTCAGGTACTCAATGAAGTCGTCCCTCGATAGTTCCTTTAGATTCCAGAATCTATCTTTCTCGATTGTGACTGTGTCGTAGTCAACTCTCGCAACAATGTTACATATTCTCTTCCACTCATTGAGTAAGTGCACTTCTCCCTTACTCGATTTCTCTGCCGGGTGGTATGTTATCATGTACGATTTTCCTGAAGACAGTATAGCTCGAAGTACGTCCCTGACTTTGTCGTACACTGGCGGATGAAGCTCCCATGTCAGAACGAACAGGTCTTTGTCCGCTATCTTCTTTGGTTCGTCTCTCTCAACTCCGCCGATGTAGAACTCACCCTTTTGCACTATCTTGTTTTTAATGTGCCACTTTATCATGTTCTTCAGCTCCGTCAGGCTGTCAATGATAATCAGTCGTGCATCTGTCTTTACTGCTATCCTCAGGTTGTTTACGAACTCATTCCACGTAAGGCATGGGTACACTGTAACGTCGGCGTTGAGCTTCTGGACTATCTCCTCTGCCCCGTCGTCAGTGTCTAAAATAATAGAAGGAACAACCTGTGCAACGTTCACGCACGTGTGTGTTTTTCCAACTCCGGGATCACCTATCAGCATCGCCTTAACCTTCATTGCACACACCCCTCTTTTCCTTTTCTATTTGTCTCTTGATGTGCTCCTTCACGATGTCAAAGTACCCGGCCCTCTTTGCTTCCCTTATTGTGTTGCTGACCGCATAGTCCTCGGCGTGATATTCCTCACCGTACAGCTCAAGCACTGCTGCGGAGTTCACAACTGCCTGTCTGAACTCTCTGTCTTCGTCGAACAGTTCTCTCACGAGTATGTACGCAACCATCGTCAATTTCCTGTCGTCAGCGTTCTTGAGGTATTTCAGCACGCCTCTAACAGCGTCGCACGTGTAATCCCCTTCACCTGATGCTGCCTCAGCCATCTCAAGTACTGTCCTCGCCAGCGTTGTCATGAAATCCTTCTCTTCCCAACCCAGTCCTTCCCATATCATCCTCTCCATAATATCACCACCATCATCCGAAGTTCCATTCTCCGCTCTTATTAACAACCTCTATCGACTTGTCTATAAACTCTTCTGCGTACTTCATCAGTTGCGGTTTGTCCTTGAGGAACTTTGCGACCATTCTGTCCGCACCAAGTACTTTGAGCAGTTCTGCAAATTCTGATATGTTCCCGTTGAGTCCTATGTACAGTCTGATTGTCTCTACCACGAACTGAACAAGCTCTCCGGCCATGCCCTCTTCAAGAACCCTTCCGAGTGCGAGTAGTCTTATCGGGTCGTCCGCTGCCTTTTTAACGTACTTGTTCAGTTTGTCCACCATCTCCGGGTATGCGTCCTTGTTCACCACAGCGTCAATCAGTTCGAGCACATACCTGCATCTCCATGCGAGATACTGTCTGAGCAGCTCCTTTTCGTCGTCGAAGTTGCCGAGGTACTCTTTGTACCTTATCCATGCCGGAACTTCGTCACTCTTCATACGCATCACCGTTCCCGGGAAGGTGCTCCTCATAGTATGGACAGTTCTCCGCAATAACTTCATAAATTGCATTGGCTATTTCAACGTGCACCTTTGATGCAATCTTTGTCGGGTCTTTTGCGTCTATGTATGACAGCACGTTTGTCATCTTGTCGTACATCTGTGAGGCGACGCTGTCAATCTCTTCTTTCAGCATGCACAACCTCTTAAAGAAACACTTTGAGCACGTCCTCATTCCCATCACCCAAAAAATGTTAGGAAAGGCTGAGGAAGTCGTCCTCGACTTCCTCGTTTCCACTCCTTATCTCCTTGAGGTAGTCCTTCCACTCCTTCACTGCTGCCTTGAAGACTGTCTTCAGGTCTGTGATTCCGAGAGTCTCCAGCTCCTTCGGCGTCATCTTCTTCTGTGGAATCCACAGCTCCCTCTTTGACTCTCTGAAGTTGGACGGTGCGTTTTTCGGCACTGGCTGTCCGGTTATCTCCTCAAGGAACTCGGCGGGTACTACACTGTCCCACAGGAACGCATTACCTTCCATAAACTTCTTTGCTTCTTCAAACCGCTTCTCTGGGTCTCTGCTCTTTGGCTTGAACCCAACGTTGAAGTTCAGTGCGGCAACGAATGCACCGTATGCACTCCACTTTGTCTTTGCCATATAAAGCCAGACGTGCTGAAACTTTTCGTACTTCTCAAGCGGCTTTATTACTATGTGCAGTCTGTCTCCCGAGACTTCCTTGTTCTGCTCTGCAAGTGCTTCAAGTCCTCTCTGGCAGTACTCACAGTCGCAGTTTTTCACGAAGCTCACTACCAGCCCTACGAACGGCTCTCTAATACTATCTCTTAACTCATCGAACTCAAACATCTCGCATCACCGTACATAACTCAACCGTCATGGTATATAAACATTTTGGTAACGCTCCGTAATGTTTATATGTTGTAATGTTAAACAGTTTACCATGATAGAGGACGTGACGACTATGGACATGAACGGGAGGGTAACTATCCCTGCAAAAGTGAGGAAAGAAATGGGATTAAAGAAGGGGCAGATGTTCAAGGTCGAGGTTGTGGACGGGGCTATCAGGCTCGTGCCCGTGAAAGTGACCGTCTGCCCCGATTAATTCATTTTTTTATTATAATATCTTACAGCCCTGTGCCGATTTTTATTCGTCTTTTTTATAATTCATAAATATTGTGCTACTCTTAAATTTAACCACAAAAAATCTGTGGTTAAAATTTCGAGTAGCACAATAAAAATATAAAATATAAACCGCTAATAATTACGGAGCTGCCTCTAAATCGCCTGTACTCCATCCTTTAATTCTATATAATTAAGAGATAATAATTGTCGTACCCGTTCCAAAAATATTGGTATAGTTAGGGTGAATAAAAAACGAAGTGAACAATATGCGTTTATGTAAGTGATTATAAGATAATAGATTAAGGGAGAATGTCTGCGAAATGGGAATTTGCTACGATTTCTTTGATTACCGCATAATCTTTATGCGTTGAGACTATCTGTAAAAACTTTCGTACCGCACTGAGTCTCTTTGTAAGGGTTGTCTCTAACTGTGTCATTAAGTAATTATAAGTCACAAGCTTAACACACGTGCTCATTGACAGTACAATAGCAGAAACGTACACACATGACTTGGGTAAATACATCCTGTATGCAAGACTATCAAGATACAATCTCCATTTGGGGAGCGGATATATGGACTTCTGATGTCCACCTAAATTGATGTCATGCACATCTATATCCTTGAGCAGTTCATACGTCGCTGTTATTAGCTGAACGTCACCTGTGTCCTGTGCTTTGTCGTATATCTTGTGTATTAAGTCTGTCAGTTCTATGAGGCGACTAAAGTGCTTGTTTTTTGCCATGAGCATTGCACCGTGTTTTGTCGCAATTTTGTAAAAATAGTTGGAAGATATGTTATGCTTTCTCATGATGTAGTCAGCAGCAGTTGCGATTTCTGTGTTTAGTCGGATGCTCACTTTCTCTTTCAGTTCCTCATTATCAAATTTTGCGTAGTCCACGGCATAATCGTTCTCAGTGATTCCACCTATTTCGAGCATCTGGTCTAAGTCCATGTCAGAGATTTTATCCGGGAGTTCGTCAAAAATCAAAATCATTTAAACCACCTACAGCGAGTTCAGTGCGTCTCTTATCTTGTCCAGCACGTCCGACATTCTCTTGTTAATCTTTGAAACGTCAACGTGAACAAGCATAACCTCTTCAAAAGAGCTGAACAGAAACGTTATGCCGTTCTGCTCTACTTTGCTGTCAATCAGTAACTTGACTTTCTCCCATCCCTTCTCCTTAAGCTCCATGTACTTTTTCACAGCATCGTCGAAGTTGTCGTACACTTCGTGGAAGTAGTCCCCATCTATCTCACAACCAGACTCCATCGCAAGTTCATCCTCTATGTACTGCCATCCCTCTACAGTAAACCGCATCTCATCTCCAGTAAAAGACGCTCCAGTTATCATCTCTCCTCAACCTCCTCAATTAATCTACGGATTATGTCGTCGTACGTTTCTCCCTTCCTACCCAGTCTTTTCAACTTCTCCCGGGTCTCCTCACTAATTCTTATGCACGTGTACATATGTTTAACTACTCTTAACAGTATTTAAGCGTTAATCTTTTGATTTTTATAAAATCAGGTAGATGATTTACGCCGACGCTTCCACATCACGATTTTAGCGAAGACGAGCGAGCCGGCCGACATGAGTAATGAGCCTGCTGTAATCAATATGTAACCTACATCGTTACCGATTAGATAACAATGTATTATACCTATTGCGATTATGAATATACCCAACAGCTCTACACTTATTGCGAACAGATATAGTTTGTCGCTCACTTTATCACCTTCCTTACGATGTTATACAAAGCATACGTCGTCGTGATAAAGCCGGCGACAGACTTAAAGGTGTTGTAAGCCTTCTTTTCGAGTTCTGTCCAGCTATGGTGGTATTTCACGGGAATGAGTTTTGCATCACGCTTGAACAGATAGCCGACGTCCTTCCTGCCCTCTCCAAAGTACCACGTTCCCTGATAATCTCTTACCCTGTCTAAAAATACATCTTTACGTACAACAAGACCGCTTTCTAAAAAAGGTATTGTCCTGAGACCGCCTGTCCTCACAGTTCTCATAATGGGATATTGGTAGTTCCTTATAAAATACTTAACTTTTGTAACATAGTCCTGCGGGTAGATAGCGTCACTGTCCATGAATACCAACCAGTCATTCTTTGCTGCTTTAGCTCCCTCTATGCGTGCGTGTCCTATACTCTTTCCACCTCTAACTATAATCACCTCGTCATTTAGATTTGCTGTTATCGGGTACAATGGTTTACCGCACTTGTGCGGGATGATGATAGTAACAGGTGGTTCTGCACTACCGTAAAATGTAACCTTGGGAATCTCACACTTCGTGCTGCTGTCGTACGGGTATATATTCAGGATTTTAACCTGTCCCATCTTAACCACCTCATTGTCTGCAATATTACAGCACCCGTCACAATTAACGCAATTGCGTAACTATGTTTGTAACCAGCAAAGTACAGTAACCCTAACACAACCAACATTATACCTTCCACTGTGCATAGCATCACCCACGCTTTTTCTTCCATAGTATCACCGGTATTACCAATGCAAGTGCACCCATTATTATCTCTCCAATGTGTGCTCCACTGTGGTAATACCTGATGCAGTCAAGCATCACCTTGCACTTCTCGCACAACTCAGCACAAAAGTCACCGTACATATCAGGGAGATAATCTTCCTGATATGGGTGCTTTAGGTACTCTTCAAGCACGCACCCGCACATGACGGGAAGCATAGAGCCTCTTTCATGTGCCATATTGATTATCTTATCTATCCATATTACCATATCTCTTGTGTCAACAAATTTATGCATTGCTTTGTAAAGTTCGTTGAACGTGTCTGCCTCACTGAGCAGAGATTTTATAATGTAATTACAGTCCTCAATTTTCTCAAGAAGCAGTCCGTAAAGTCTCGGGTCATTTTTCTTTGCCTCTTCTAGCTCTTCCTCAAACTCTTTCTTTCTGTCTTTTACTTGCTCTGCTTGCCATTCACGTGCTTTAGCTCCCTCTTTTAGTTTCTCTAAAAAATTGTTAAAGTACCTGTGTATAAACCTGTCATCAGCGATTCCACACGCTATCTTTAGATACCCATCAACCATACTGCGTATGCATGCAACTGTCTTAATAGCTTCTTCCTTGAATTCCTCATACATATCACTTGTGTAATTAACTTCATCCACCCACTCTTTTCTCTCCTCTATCATACTGTTCGCTTCCTCAACGAAAGGGTCAACGCACTTTTTGATTACGTCCCTGTACAGTTCGTACCCCGTCACCATAGTATCACTTCTCCATCTTTCTTCCTGTCACTATACCGGCCAGACCTCCAGCTAATGTGTACAGGACGGGAGACAGCTTGCTCACCAGCAGCTCCGCAACGTCCTTTGGTGCGACTGCCATCGCACCAATTATGGCAACAAATATCACCACAATTCCAATTATTGCTATCTCCTTATCGTCCATACTATCACCCCCTTCTTAACCTGACTACCAACTCTTCATAGTCGTCCTTACTTATGTGCACACCAAATGCAAGAGTATGCCCTTTCTCGCATTTACAAAGTATATCGCATCTGTACTGGTCATCTACGAACTTAGTCCTGTAGAACGGGTTGTAGTTGACTATGTCCATGTCAGCACCGCATTTGCACTTTAGTCCTTCTGGCTTTCTTATATCTGGGATATTCCAGAAGTCTCTTCCAATATATCTGTACCCTGAGTACGGGACAATCTTTCCCCTTAAGTCAACGAGTTTTGGTTTGTCAAAGAAGTTAGTGTAGTCAGCAGCACTAACTATGAACGGGACAGTTACGTTCAGGTATCCATCGGTGTTAACGTATGCACACCTGTCGCATTTGTACAGTATCCCTAATTCAGACATATTGTCTTTTCTGTTGAACACCGTAATGTACTTCAGCCAGAGTCTATCACATCCGCAGACCGGACACTTGTTTATCTTCTTTCCGGCCATCTTAGCAATCTCAACTATACTCATTGCTCACCACCGTATTTACTTACTATGTACTTGCTGAAGTCTGACAGGTCAACGTTGTCCGGGAATATTGCCTCAACCAGCAAATTTTTTCCATCCATTGCATCGTACGAAACATACATTACTGCTTCATCGAGTGCCTTCTGTATGTCACTAATATCACTAACTTTAAACTTAACGTACATTATACCACCTCCACAACCTTAATAACTACTTTCATGTTATCAACAAACCCGGGTGTGTTCGGGTAGTTTGTGTGCTGGAAAAACCCCGAGCCAGTGGATGCTACTATCTTAAGGTCACCACCGTTGCACAGGAATCCTACGCTTTTCTTAACACTTGTTTTACCCTTTGTTGTTAGAGTTAGTACTGAATTTCCGTCAATAAGTATCTTAAGTGTAGTTGGGTACACGTTGTTTCCTTCAGAGGATATATATACATAGCTCGCTCCGATAGTACCATCTACGTATATTTTACCGAGTCCGGCAGGTAGTGTACCCAAGTCCTTTCTGTAGAACGTAATACCACCGCCCGCCTTTCCTGCCTTTGCATTTATTGTCTCATTAATCTCCGTGCACTTCAGTGGTATGTCCTTCTTTAGTCTGTTAATCTCAATCTCCCATGCCGGAGGTACTGGCTTTGGCGGGTCAAATACTGGCATCTCCTTAATTACTACTTTCTTTTCGTGCGTCTTACAATCATAAACAATACACTTTGCCTTAACAATCTTCATAACCATCACCACTTCGGTTTGAACAAATCAACGTAGTAAAAGTTCAGGTTGCCAGAACCAAGTATGCTGATTTCTGTTATATTACCGCTGCCGGTCTCATAGTATCCACCTGAATCCCATGATTCAGAAACACTCGCTACTTTTTCCCACACAAACACAAAACCAAGTTGTGACGCAGGTAACAGTGGAATCTGTGCTAAGTTTAACTGTGCTGCACTGTTCAAGCCTGCAATGCCATTAGCTACATTCTTCAAACTATCTATGATCTTCTCTATCTCTGCTTTCCCTACTTCACCCTGAGGTGGTGTTAAGATCTTCTTGCTCATAATGTTGTCACCATTTAGGCTTGAACAAGTAAGCTTTCCAGTTGACAGCAACTCCTGATGCAGTGAACACTTCTAGTTCTGTTACTTCTCCAGACTTTAACCACGCACCTCCATGTAAGTAGTATATCGCATTTATGCTGAACCCATACGATGCGCCAAGCACAAATGTTTGTGTCCCTTTAGTTATTCCTTCAGCGAGAATAACACCGCTAAGAAGTACTACCTTATCTGCAGCTTCTGAGCCAAACATTATACCTGCAACACCACTCGTTGCACCAAACCCTTGCGTAGATGTACCTACAGCTGCATCAACATTTCTCCAAGATATCCAAGAGTAGTTACCTACAGAAGTATCACCGTTCACGCGAATATATATTCCACCAGTTGCAGTAGTGGAAGCATTTGATATAGCCAGAACCAAATAATATATTTTGTCTGCATCCCCTGACAGATTTGTGAAGCTTATTGATGCGGCTGCCGTTGATGTTTCAATGCTACCTACAAGTTCCCAAGCAAACCCAAAACCCAGTTGTGATGCTGGCAGTAGTGGAATCTGTGATAGTCCTATCTGTCCTGCACTATTAAGTCCAGCCAGTCCGTTAGGTACGTTTTTTAGTGCATCTATTATCTTTTTAACGTCAGCTTCATTTAGCTCTCCCTGTATGGGCACGGATAATCTTGTCATACTATCACCTCTACGTCTTGAATATCCTGAACTTACCTTCAACCGTAGTAGATGGTGGCACGTCTATCTCAATATTTATCTGGTCACCGTCGTGTAAGAACATGTGGAAGTTATACCACGAATTGGCAGCGAGTGCACTTCCATGGTTAACATAGTAGTCGTACGATTTAGTACCCTGAATCAGCACGAGCTTTACAGTCGTTGCAGTGTTTATGGCAATGACAAGTACATACTCGCCATCCTCGCTGATTGAAACAGGGGTACTGAGCACACTCTGTGAACTCGTTGCAGTACTCGATGTGTTAGTCAGTGAAATATCACCTTCAGTAATAAACTTCGGGTACAGTCTGGTTGTACCTGTAACTGATGCATCCTTTGCGAGTCCAACTTTATCAACACCAACAGCTATTACTATTGTGTCTTTGTTGATTGAGTTAAGTGCGTTAAGTAGTTTGTAAAGTCCGTTATCGTACTTCATTCACATCACCCTTTGTACATGTCGAAGTACCCGGGGATATGCTTACCGTCCTCATCATATCCATAAAGATATTTGTGGATGTACTTTGCAATCTCCTCGTCGCTCCATCTCTTCGGTACCATCAATTGATGGGGCTGGTGCATCACATCGTCCTTAAACTTCACTATGACATACTCAGGGTCATACTCTTCTATCTCACATTCGTAATTGCCTATCTTCTTCCTCATCCTAACACCTCCACATTTACATCTCCTGTAGTAAGTAAGTTCCACCTTGGTGGAAACTCAGAATTAACCGGTGAGCCATACACTCCATTGATTATATCGTATGGTGTGACACCATATTTTAGTCTGTCGAATATAACTGCAAGAATACACTCATCTATGCTTGTGTATATATCACTATCCATAAAGTTCTTTATAAGCTCATCAATTTCATCTTCAGACAGTGTCCTGTAAAATGCAGCAACAGCGTATATAGTCCCGCACATCTTTCTTGCATTTAGTGAGTTTGAACCTATAGTGTAGTTTGAAGTTGTGATTGACTGTGGTGTAACTATGTCTGACCTTGAACTCTGCATAACAACGTTACCTTCAAGGTCATAAACGTAAATACCTTCATTGCTGCTGTCAACGTATCCATAATATGCCATAATTTTGTTGTACACACTACCAACATCTACAGTGGCGGGCTTCCACAATGATGCACCAGTGTCATATACTGTTATTCCCATACTCCCAGTAGTCTCCTGCCAGAACATGTATGAGTTACTACCTGTCCAGTAGAGTATAGTCTGCCTGCCAGATGCATTTGTGCCCCCGAGTGCATAACTGTCAAATTTTGCAATAGCAAATATACTCAGCTTACCATTTATTGTTATGGACTCAGGCAAAGTAAATGACAGTCCACCGCAGTCGAAGTGCATACCTCCCCACCTCATAGCATCACCTCGACATGAACTGACCTGTCACGCTGAACGTAAAGCTGGGTGTAGTCCCGGTTACCGTGTAGTCCACCCTTATCACCCTGAATCTTATAGGTTCAAGCTGTAACCAGTACTGTCCTACTGCTGTAATAGGGTCTGTTACAACCAGAGTCTTCCATACACCAGTAATCTCGTCAAGACCCTTAACAGCAACAACAAGTTCCGGATTTGTACCGCTGACAGCAGTAACATTAATAAGTATATCTGCACTGTCAACGTACCTCACATCAATGTTGCTGCTGTTTCCGCTGGCAGTCCTCGCTCCGCTTGCGAGTAACGTTATAGCCTCTTTGTATTTGCTAACTACCTGTATGGGTACTACTACCTCTGCATTGGCAATGTCCATCTTAACGTTACCTACTGTGTCATACTGAAATGCAGCACTTACCTTCTCACGAATCCTGTCGTAGTCTATTGGTCCTAATATGTCCACCATAATTACACCCCCGTTATAGGTGGTATTCCACCGAATATCCTGTTAAGCCTATTAATCATAGTGTCCTCATCAATTATGTACACGACATAGTACCCGAAGTATATCACATTAACATCACCGCTAACCGCTTTTACATTGAACGAGATGGGATAGTCACGTGACGCAAAGAACGGTATAGGTTCTTGTGGATTCAATATCATAGCTCCCAGCCCGAGTTCGTCACTGTACCTCGTCACTGCACCACCTGTCATTGACGATTTGCCGACAAGACCCATGTCCGTGAGGAATGCTGGAGTCGCAACAACTTCGTGCCTTCCACCGTCCGGGTCGTGGAAGTATATTATCATCTCAGTGTCTATCGGCCCTTCAAACAGACATCCTGCTGAAACAATCCATCCGCTGTAATATCCCTTCGCAACGTTGAGTGTAGTACCTGCCTTAACACTTATGTTTGCGAACTCTTCAATTTCTCTGTCCCATCCTCTCAGCAAGGGCAGCAGCTCGTGAATCATTCTATCACCTTCTCAGCCGTCTTTATCACTTTCTTCGCAACCTCTCTCTCCTTACCCTGCATCTTGAGCCCCCAGTATAACAGACTGATTCCAACAAACAGTGCGAACAGTTCAGCAGTAGATGTCCTCGCAATCAGCAGTACGGATATAGCAGTAATGATGAATCCAACTGCCTCGAATATCTGAGGTAGGAACATCAGCAGCTCAGGCCATTCAAAAGGACTTCCCTGAATCTGCAATATTGCGAAGTTCTTACCTACACCTAAGTACGTGAGCTTGGCTCTGTACCTTCTGTACAGCTCCTTTGGTAGTACATCTGCGAGTTTCATCGCACCGTCAACGTCTGCCCTATCGAGCTTCATTACTATCTCATATTTGTGACCCTTTACTGACGGGTTGTTCTTCAAGTACTTCCACGGCATGAATACCTTGTTACCGTACTCATATTTCCCAACTTCAAATATCAGTCCATCTTTACTCATTCGAATGTGCACGGTTTATCCCCTCCCTCAGCACGACAACACCACCAAACACCGCACCTGCAACAAGACCGTACGCTGCGTACTTCCACCATGGCGGCACAAACTGTGACTGCTGTGGTGGCTTTGAACCCTCATACACAATCTCAAGGCTCATGTCAACGTAAATATCACCATAGCACCACGTGTACGGTGACTTCTTAAAGTCCACCAAAAATACATTCCTTCCATTGTTTATGTAGTCAGTAACGTCAACCTGTGCACTGTAGTCACAGTTAGTGAACATAGGGCAGTACTTGCTGTACGCATTAAGGTCGTTTATCAGCACCTTGCACTGTATGTCATATACGCTTACACATCTCCAGTGGAAATTCAGCACTGCCTTTGTCACTTTAGTGTACCTCGGATTCCACGTTATGTACCTCACCTTCTGAACTGTCTTCTCGGCGTCATTCCAGTTAATCTTAACGTCGTAATTCCTGAGCAGGTCTATTCTCATAAGCATGGATACCACCTATCAGAGCTAATATTGCCATAAACCCTAAAAACGCTTCCGCTAATACTTTTACATTTACTTTAGAAGATGGTTTTTGATGTACAGGCTTTGAGGGTGCAGTACCTGACTTAATGTAATATATCACTGTCGCCTTTATGTCATGCACGATTATCCAGCATATCAGGTGCAGAAGTGCAAGTGTAACTCTGTCTGTCGCTTTGTACTTCTCAAAGTAATCGAGCCAGTACTTGAACCTCTCAACGCTGTAGTCCGCTGCCTTCTTGGGGTCGAGTCCTTTAGCGAGACCCTTTACAAAGTACAGATTCGACTCAGGAACACACTCGACCATGTCTAACCACAGGTCTTTATTAACTCCATAAGGGTTCTCTCCAGTGCACGCACAGTCGTAGTTCTTCCCGCACCATGGAAAGTAAACATAATCCCTGTAACCGAGGTATGCGAGGCATCCTGCCTTTTTCACCTCATACATACCCAGATATACTCCAGTAAGGCACGCCATTGCACACGCCTTAGTACCTCTTAATATACCGGTGTTGTAATCAGGTGCGTCAATCCAAAGACTTACGTTTTCGAGTGTAGCAATGTGCTGGTTACCATGCCCGACCCACCAGACTATATCTGGTCTGTACTTCTTTATTGCCATGTTCGCAACTTCCGGCGTAGGTTTGACTACCTCGATAACCTGATGTCCCTCCTGCTTGAGTTCCTGTGCAATCCTGTGTGCAACACACGAAGAGTACTTCAACTCATTGTACTTACCATGTATGCACTCAAGGAAAAGTATCTTCATAGTTATCACCCTTTATCAGCTTCAGTATTTTCCTCATCTCAAACTCAATAGCTGCGTTCCTCAGTCTCTCAAGTATCTGGTCTTTGCCAATTATTTCACCACTCAATGCAACTATGCTGAAGTCCTTCGGCAGATAGTCAAGCAACTTTTTTATCCTTTCCTCAGCAGCTATCTTAATCGACTTGAGGTCTTCGTAACTGACTGTGTGTGGTGATGCCATTCTCTCAAGCATGTTCTGTAGCTCTTCCCCGAGTTCACTGTGTTTCTCTACAACTTCCTCATATACGTCTTTGGGTGAATACACCTTACCCTTGTAATAAATAAGTGGAAGGTCTCTTTCCATCTCTGGAATCCTTGAGTACCACTGCTTTATGAATGCCTCAGTCATTACCCGACACCTGCCCTGAGTATAACAGTATAATCACCATCTTCGTCAAACCACACCTTACCCATGACGACCATTGAGCAACCGTTGCACAGTGGTGCACCTGACCTCGTCTGCAACAGGTAACCCGGTGGAATCTTGAACGTCTTTCCTACGTCAATGTACATGTTACCCTTGTTGTCCTTATCATTGATAAACTGCAAATACACGTAGTCGCTTCCACCCTCACATACTACCTGAACAGTGAATCCTCCTTTACTACCCTTACTGAGTCTTGATGGCCAATAAATAGGCTCTTTGAATTTGGCAACGGCACTACCACTACCTGCCTGAACTACTTCTGTGACTTCTTTCACTTCCGCTGTCCACTCCACCACCTCTACCCACCTCCGTAACAGCAAATCCAGCTAATGCCGCACCAATCACTACAGCAGCCATATTCTTGTCAATCGGTATTTTTGGAATCTCAGGTAACAGACCTACTTTTGTCTTCACTGCAACCGTATCTGTCCACTGCATGTCTATCTCCTCCTCAACGCAATACCTATAGCTGCACCTGCGATTATCGCAAGTGCGACCTTAGTCCAGTCTATCTTCTTTTTCTTGGTAGGCTGTGTTGGCTGAGTCGGCTTAGTCCCTCCACCACTACTTTTCACATTAATATACCACGTCATACCACCACCTCACCCATACTTATCAACAAGCTTCCCCTTATAATACAACCTAACTTCAAGGTACATATCATTTTTGATAGTGAACTCGCCAGTTACTGCCTTCTTCGGTGTAATGGTTGTCTTCTTTATAACACTGTTACTCTTCTTGTCATACAGCACAACCACTCCATCACTGACTCCATTTATCACGACGTTGTACCCAATATTAGTTCCGTACTTAACCGTGTACTCACCCGGTCTGTATGTCTTACCATTAATTATAAGGTACGTTCCATCTCTGTCAATCTTAGGTACGGCGTTTACTATTGCATAGCTCTTACTGAAATCAAGCATCTGTGAAAGTGGTCTCTTAACAAGTCTGTTACCCGATAGACTGTATATCTCATGTCTGCACGGTGCGTGCATGAGGAAGTGCCCTATCGAAAACCCGGGACTGCAATTGTTGTAGTACGGATAACCACCCCATACCGGGTATTTGCTGTACGGCACTAATATTGCGTCGTACCTGCACTCAATCACATTGCCGCTTATAGTGCACACGTCCCTTATATCTTTAATAACTGCGTCACTGTAGTACTTCCTGAGACTGAACGAGGCCTTAGTGTAGTTCCTGCCATTCCACACAAGATACCTCGTCGGTATATTAATCACATTGTCCCCGGGCATCACAGGTACTTCAATGCATATACTCATCCAGTTGCTCAGCGGGTCATACGGTGACGCACTGAATATCTTCTTTCCCTTATTAGTAACAGTTATGTTGGAGTGACTGCTAACATTGTACAGGTGAATGACACAAGTACCGTAATAGTCAACACTGAACGTCTTTGTAATACCAGACATTGTATCACCTCAGCAGCCGTACTCGTCCGTCTTCTTCCACTGGCCATTTATGAACGAGTATGCGACGAACTTAATCTCATAGACCCTATTTACCTTCAACCATCCGTCATAAATGCCAAGATAGTCAAGGTGCTTCACAAACTGCTCAAACCTGTCTATTACTGTGTTAGTTGACACATCCACTACATCAATTCTGCACTTACCGTCAGCACCGTAGTTGCGTCCTATAAGAATGTACTGAATCTCCTCGCCAGTATTTACTGTGTACTTACCCGGCGGACAGTATCTGTTGCCTATAACAATACCTGTCTGGTTCTCACCCTTCAGCAGCTTGAGGTAGGGATAACTCTTGACAGTCTCAAAATTCCAGCAGCAGTAAACGTCCTTACTCTTACCACCGTTCCATGCGGTCAATGCGTACAGTCCCTGAACACCAGACGGAGTAAACCTGTAGTCAATCTTCCACCTCTCACCACTGTTAATCCAGTCACACTTGTCCGTAAGGTCAGTACCACCCTCTTTAGTCTCTTTATCACCAATTATCAAACATGCAAATTGTCTGTCACCTGTATTGACGCACTCAACGTGGAACACTGCTTCATCTTCCGGTTTAACCTTATAAGTCCCCGGTGGTAATCTCCTTCCATTAAGAAGTACATATGTGTTCTTCCTGTCAATAATTACACCACCACTTGTACCGCCACTGCTTCCGCCAGTATTGAAGTCCCATTCACCATAGCTGTCACAGAAGTTCCACTGGTTATTTTCCCAGTACCACGTCTGCACAACAAGTTTCATCTCACTGTCAATGTTGATAGAGCCGGATAACTGTCTCTCCTCGTTCGGGTTCATGTATATCATTTGTCCCCAAATAGACTTATTGCTGACCTTGTCAAGTATCCACACGTAAACGTTTCCTCCACCTGTCAGCAGTCCTCTGTTAGTGTTGTCAACAGTTATCTGAAAATTGACAGAACCTTTGTAATTATAAGAACCCGGGCCAACCTTTCCCTTCGACGGTATAATAAAATAAGTGTAATCTTTGTTTATTACAGGGTGTGCAGTCATGGCTATCACCCGTACTCGTCAGACTGTACCCAGTTATTTGACTCAGTGTCGAGATAGTACGCAACAACCTGCAACGCAAGCTCTGAGTCAACAGTGATAGCTATCTGGTCGCTGTAACTTCCACCCTGACTCATGCTTACAGTCCTGTCATAGTACGTCCTGCCAGACCTTACGTCCCTAACGACTATCTTTGCCTGACCAGAACCACCACTGTTTACAACCTTGAAAGTCAACTTAACAATAGTACCCTGTGGAACGGTGTACGTCCCGGGTCTGCAAGACCTTCCATTAATTATCAGATACGTTGAGTTCCTGTCAATTTTAATTTCCGGTCTCGGGTGCGAAACATGCAGATACCATGTCATTATACCACCTCACCCATACTCATCATACATTCTCCAGTAACCGGGACTAACCTCAACCCAAACCTGCATCTCAATCCACATATCCCCACTAACTCTGAATGCACCTCTTATAGACCTCGTCTCGTTTACAGCCATGTGAATGTAGTTGTCATAAAGTACCCTGTCATTCTTCACGTCAACAACTCTAACCCTCACTGTCTCAGGACTTATCTTGTTGACAACAGTCATTACGTACTCTACAGTATCCCCAACATTTACATTATAATGCCCCGGCCCGCACCTTATACCATTTATAATAAGATATGACTGGTTTCTCACAATGCCCGGAGGCATTACACCTCCTCCAGTCCGAGCACTCCCTGTAAAGTAGTCGCAGTTGCTTCAATCGTCACGACTCCCTTAAACACTATACCCTGTGTCCTTATGTTGAGCTTCTCACCTGCACTGAGCGTCTCTACGAACTTTGGTATAGCTATCTCACTTCCGTTCTCAGTCTTGAACGTGTCTGCAATCGTGACAGTCACATTGCCAGTACCTGTGTTCTGAATCATTATCATCTTAAGCTCGTACTCTCTGATAGGCGGGCACTCGAACAGTGTCTCAGCAGTGTTTGCTTCAGTAACTTTAACTGGCACGGCTGGCATTATTTATCACCTCCAATACCACCCCATTTTGCCATCGACGGCGAGTTAATTATCCTCAGCATTCCAAAACTAACGTAGTCATCAATGTGACTCAGTATTCTCGCTTTCTCATCGTCACTAACAGGTACAACCTCACATCTGTTGACAAGGAACTTAAGTATTACCTTCTCTGGCTCTATGCTGTCGTTCACAATCTTGTAAACTATCGAGCTGAATTCCTTAACAGGGTACTCTGCAAGTCTCGGTGGAAATACGTTTGTAGGTATATCCTCGGAAGTGTACATACCAATGTACCTTCTGACCGGGTCGTTCGGGTCTGGCTGGTAACCGCTGTCCTCCAGTGCATTGTAGTACGTGGTGGTCGGGAACATAGGGTACAGTATTGCTTCTCCTTTCATACCTGTCCTTACCTCATAAAGCGTCTTGGTGCTCGTCGGGTACAGTCCATTGTCGTCAAGAGAGAAGTCATAAGACTCGTCCACATTGAGGTACAGAGTCCTCATGTAGTTAATCTGCTGAGTCACTACTACTCTAAATATCTTGTCCCTGAAGTCCTTCGGGTAATCGACTCCTTTAAGGTACACATACTGTCCTACTTTCAGCAGTGGTTCGTCAGTTAAAATAGGCATAAAAAAACACCCCCTTAAATCTTCAGTATCCGTATGCCTCAATCTCAAACTGTTCGCTGCTCAGGTCAGTACCGTTGGCAACTTCTTCACCGACCACAACGTCAACAGTCGCAGTACCTGCCTCATTAATCGTGTAGCTGACGCTGAGCTTGGTGAGCACTTTGACCCTCAACTGGTTCGGCTTAAGAGTGTCATCCTGTGCGGGAGTAATAATCCTTATTGCGTAGTCACCATCGCCTATGTACCTGCCCGTCGCCTTCTCTATGACAGTAAGCTCACCGACGTCAACGACAAATCCACCGGTAGGATAACTGGACGGCCCGTTGACAACCTTAGGTACATGCTGTAAAAATTTGGAAAGGGGTCTCAATTAAATCACCTCCGTAAATAAATTTACAGAGTCTTCCTCTCGGCCGGAAGTATCTTAACTCCGACAGGTCTGGCAGCGTCGAGTCCATCAGCACTGTACCTGACCTCAATGCTGTAGTAGGTCTCCGGAGTAATCTTAATGGCCTTGTGCCTCACAAGCGGCACTTCGTCCATCAGTCCGAATGGAGTCTCTATAATCCTCGCACCGGTAGGCAGGTTATACTTGACCTTCTCCAGCTTCGGGCTTTCCACCGGGTCGTACCATCCGGCGTACACGACGCCCTCCCAGTCAGGCGTCTGTATGTTGCTGTCGTTCTCACCGCTGAGATAGTAAGCAGTCCCGGCAGTAACGTTCTGCAGGAAGGACGTGATGGCAGTACCGTTCCTGACTATGTCCTCTGGCATCAGTATCATCATGTCAAGCTGCTTACCCTCTGCGTCCTCACCTTTGAATATGCACTCAGAATTCCTTATGCTCGCTTTAACGGCCCTGACAACGTCAAATATTGCCTCCCTGACAGACCAGAGTACGCCGAACACGTCATCGTTGCACGCTATGTCACCGAGCCTCGTCAGTATTGCCTCCTGCTCCTGCACAGACAGCTCGGCGAGTCCCGGTGCACTGGAGTACGACGAAAGGTTGGTCATCTCTCTCGCAATCAGCTCATCAATATCCAGTATGTCCTTAAAGCTCATACCATCAACACCTCCTCAAGATTAACCTGAGTAGAGAGACCTTCTACCATTTCCACCAGCCGGTACGGGAACGGGTGGCGGAGTCGGGTTAGTGTTTCCCGCTGGCATCGGCCCCTCGAACGTCATGTCGTTCATGTTCATGTCACCGAGGTCGTACGTCTGCAGGGCCATCTCCTCTGCGAGTCCCTTAAACGCTCCGGGCTTGAAGTAGTCAATAACATCGTATATTATACCCCCAATGCATCCCATACCGGCTGCGAGGAGCACGAATGATGGAACTCCGCCAACGTAATAGCTCGCAACTGCAAATCCAGCAGCCATGAGTATCTTGACTGCACTCTTGACAAGCAGTTTCTTGAGTGCGTCACCGATGTTAGCTGCCTTGACAAGGTACTCACTCGTGAACTCACTGAGTCCAAATCCTGCAATACCACCAATACCTCCGTACGCAAGCTTCTCCGCTTCCACCTTCAGTCCTTCGTTAACACCACTCCTCAACACGTACATGCACACCACCTCTTAAAAAAATAAGTTAAAGCCCCGGCCAGTTTATCTGGCTGGCAATGGCAACGAGCTTCGGCCTCGTCTTCTGTCTCTTCTCCAGTATCCTCTTCTTCTTCATGCCGCTCGTCTTGATTGCGTCAACAGTAGTCCCGAGTTCGTCCGCAAGCTCGAAGATTGCCTGATTAATGAACTGGTCAATGTCAGCAGGTGTAACCTCTCTTCCGTTATCAATAGCGTCCTCAATCTGTGCCCAGACCTTCTCAGTAAGTGCAGCTCTGTAACCCGGATGTATTCCGTCGAGCTTGCTCCACACGTAAGCACTTATCTTATCGACAGCCCTCGTGCCCTCTCTGAGTGCTTTCTTACCGTACCTTGCCTTAGCCCATGGCGGGACAAGTGCAGTAATCCTCTCCTTCGGTGGCTTCCTGAGGTAGGGACACATGCCCTGCCTTCTCATCGTCTCCCAGCCGTTGCCCTTAACGACCCACTTTCCACTCTCTACCATGTCGTCCAGAGGGTCAACTCTCATGCTACCTACCTCCAAAATCCCGTTTACCTCAAAAAAATCTACAGCACTGTAACTAATAACCCTTTTTTATTGTTTACCGTCAATAATATTTCTGTGCTCAAGGTAGAACTGAACCAGCTCCTTAACCTTGTCCTTCTCGTCACCCTCAAAATCGACCTTCTCCAGCTCACCCTTACAAAAAATAAAAAAATCAATCAATCTTAAGATAATGTCGTTGTAACTGTTAGAGTCCGTCAGCAACTTTAGCAGCTTGAGCTTACCCCATGTCCTGTCTGTAATTCTTATAGTCTTCATGTTACGGCTTGCTGTTTTCCACTGCCTCAAGCTCCCTCGTGGTCTG